>JAPKBD010000177.1 GCA_028824965.1 Alphaproteobacteria bacterium
CAGAGGCTCGTCATCCGAGGGGCACAAATCTCGGGCATCGAACTCATAGGCTCTGCCGTTTGCACCAACGGTGATCACCGGTAGATCCGGGAGCTCGACCAGCCAGGCTTTCATCGTCAGCAGGGAACAGAGATCCCGGTGCCATTGGCTGTAGATCAAGCGCCGCTGAGCCGTGATCTCGAGCGGATCCACTTTGCGCAGGCGGCACAGGACAGCGTGGCCGCTTTCACTATACTCGATCACCGGCCTTGGATGCCGGCCTTCGGGCAGATCTTTCGGCGGTGTGCACCACAAAAGCTCGACGCGATGGCATACGCTCGGCGTCCGGATCACAATCCCAGGCCCTGGTGCCATCGACCTTGGTGCCCAGGGCGGCCGGGTCATTGCCACCGCTGCCCCCGTCAGAGATCAACGTGCCATAGTGGGGCAACTGTTTGGAATAGACCCAGATCAACAGATGCTCGATGTCGATAACCAGCCGCTCGGCGGCCCTTGGCTCCCCGGACCTATTTTTAATTGGTCCACATTGATCCATATTGTTAAGCCCTTGTTTTTGCATGTTTTTTTTCGACTTTTGGACCTTTGGATCATTTTCCCGGGCCTTCTCCTATAGAGAGAGAGTTAGTAAGCAAGTTTTCCCTTAGTGTATTTATATGTAATATTGATCCAAAAGGTCCAAAGGTCCAAAGCCCTTGATTTCATTGATGGAATTCGGTGGACCTATTTGGACCTTTGGACCTATTTAGCGACTTTTCGGCCCCGGATCGCCTTTTTGCTGATTAGAGCCGTCCGCATCACTACCTAGCCAGGGCCACTGGTTTTCGGGCAGCAACTGCATCCCGAGGCGAATTTTAATCCCCACTTTGCCGCCTCGGCCTGGATCCGCCAACATTGTGATATGAAACAGTTGCAAACGTGGCTCGGCCACAGCGATATCCAGATGACCTACAACACCTATGGCCATTTGCTCGAACGGGATCCGGCCCAAGAGGCGGCCTTTATGGCCCGCGTCGAGCGGTATGTGCTCGGCGACGCGCCGGCGGATTAACCCCCACACTTATTCCCCGCACCAATAAATCCCCGCGACCTCTAATTTTGCGACATCGAGGCACGGAAAAGCCGTGTCCAAAAAGAGAACAAACGCACCAACCTGAGGCGGATCATGTCGCATCCATGTCGCATATAACAATTTGTAAAAATTTGTAACCGTTTGTATTCAGTCACTTAACTGATAACGGTTAATAATTGAAAATTCCCGAGTGAGCATCGCTTTTTCGACGCTATCTATTTGATTCTAAAGGGAAAAAAATGGTGCCGCCTGGGTGACTCGAACACCCGACCTCCGCATTACGAATGCGATGCTCTACCAACTGAGCTAAGGCGGCTCCATATGCGCCGTAATAGACTGGGTTGCAGCCTTTTGCAATGCCCTAGGAAGCGGGCTGGTATCGTTGGCGTACGGGTTATGCGATGATCTCTGCGCCCGCCCGAAAGTAAATTTCTGAAAGACCTTATTGATGTCCCCACACAGCTCTGTGGTTCAACGCCTGACCGGCCTGCAGTGGCGGGAACAGCGGCCTGTTGTATTGGTTGGTATGGGGCATGGGGCAACCCATTGGCTGATCGGGACGTTCTATCTGTTGCTGCCCTTTATCGCGCGGGAGTTGGAGTTGAGTTACACTCAGGCCGGGCTGTTGGTCTCGGCGGTGCATATCTCTGCCTTCAGCACCAATTTGTTTTCTGGCTTGTTGGTGGATGTGACGGGCCGGCGAGTGCCTATATTGGTGGTGTCGTTGTGTATTGGCTCCCTTTCCCTGGGAGGGTTCGGCCTGACCAATGGCGTTTGGGGTTTATTGCCCCTGGTGGTCCTGATCGGCATGACCAATAATTTGTGGCATCCGGCAGCAATCTCGTATCTATCCCGGCGCTTTCCCGAACAACGGGGCTATGCCCTGTCCATCCATGCCCTGGGCGCCAACTGCGGTGATGCCTTGGCGCCCCTGGCGATTGGCGCCGCCCTGATTTGGTTAAGCTGGCCCCAGGCCGCCATGGCCGCTGCCATTCCCACCCTGGTGGTTGCCCTGATACTATTCGCCGCCCTGCCCAGAACGACCTCCCATGCGGATGCATCGACCCAGAAAAAAGACAGCCATGAAGGCATGAGCATGGCCGCCTATTGGCGTGGTTTGGCCAGCCTGGTGCGCGATCGTGCTGTCTTAAGCCTGTGTCTGGTCGCCGCCCTGCGCACTATGGCCCAAGCCGGCCTGCTGGCCTTTTTACCCCTGTACCTGACCAACGATCTGGGTGCAGGACCGTTGATGTTGGGCCTGGCTCTGGCCGCCATGCAATCAGCCGGCGTGATCGCGTCCCCCATCGCAGGCACCTGGTCTGATCGGGTTGGCCGCAGGCCTATCGTTCTGGCCGGGCTGTCCGCATCCACCGTAGTCATCGCCGGTCTGGTCGCCATTGGCCATACGGGGACATTTATTGCTGGTATCGCAGTTTTGGGATTTGTGCTGTTCGCAGTCCGCCCGGTGATCCATTCCTGGATGATGGACCTAACGCCGCCCAATTTGGCAGGCTCCGCCACCGCGTTGATGTTCGGCAGTCAGGCCCTATTGGCCACTATAGCGCCTATCGCAGGCGGGATGATCGCCGATAAATGGGGCCTGCCGGCCGTGTTTTATTTCCTGGCCGGGGGCTTGCTGGCTGCGAACCTGGCCCTGGTCTTGTTGCCCCTGGGTCCAAAGGCAAATATTACGCCTTAGAACGCGGCTCCACATCCGGGGGCAGTATGCTGGGCGGCAGAATTTCAATTTTAGCGTCCGCCCCAGCCTCCACTCCGGCCTCCGTTGCGGCCTCCACCGCAGCCTCGACTTCATCAGCGTCAGGGCTGTATGCCAAAACCGCACCGGCGCCAGCGGGTTGCCGCCAGACAAAGGCATCAAAGCTGCCACAATCAGGGCAATGGGGCTGCCAGGCCCCGCTTTGCCAACCACAGCTTTGACAGACCCAGGTATCATCACTGGGCAGGCGGGCCGCCTCTCGCAGCCATTGCCGGGCGGCGGCTACATCGCCATCGTCGGCATCTTCCAGGTCCGAGAACAGGCGGGCCACACGGGCTGTGGGTGTTCCATCCATCAACGCCGTCAGTTGCGTCCGCGCCGTATCGAATTCGCCCGCGTCCAAGGCAGCCTTAGCCAACGCCATGCGACTTTCGTCATCGCCTTCGTGCTGAACGATCAGCGTTTGGACGGCATCAAGGCGTTTTTCCGGATCATCACTAGGATGAATATCCAACCAAGCTGCCAAAATATCCGGGTGGGCCGCTTTGCGCCATCCGTCCAGTAACAAACGCCGGGCCTTTCGCAGGTCACTCGCCGCGCCATGCAGGCGACCGGCCAGGGCCGTCGCGGGGCTGAATTCCGGCAATTGAGCATGCGCCTTGCGGGCCAGCTCAAGCGCTTGCTTGCTTTCGCCCCGGTCTGCTGCTGCTTGCGCCTGGGCAAATAAGACAATCGCCTGACGGCGCGTCGCCTCAACCCCCACCAGCAATTTGCGTTTAACCGTATGGGCCAGGGTCTTTTGTGCCGCGGCCCAATCACCAGCTGCGGCCTCAAGCGAAAACAATTCCTGGCCAACCCACGGGGTATCCGGGCGCAGGGCAAAGGCCCGACGGGCCAGGCTTAACGCCTCCGCCTGATCGCCGGCGCGGGTGGCCTGGACCAACAAACCGCGCAGGCCTAGAAATTCTGTCTCGGGCCTCTCTCGCATGGCCTGAAAATAGGCCCGGGCACCGGCCTCATCACCATCCAACTGGGCGGCCTGTGCCGACAGCAACAACGTCAGGGATGGATCATCCAGCAACTCCGCCGTGCGTTGCGCCAGCTTTTTGGCCTGCCCCACATCGCCCGCCGCCACGGCAACCAGACCCGATGACAGACTTTGATAACCCTTGCGCCGCCGCCCCTCGCTGCGCATGGAACTCAACGCCATGGGAGATGACGCCACCCAGCGCCAAAACCGATACATTGCCGCAACGATAATAATCAGAACCAACAGCGCCGTGACGGCCACCGCCGTCGACGTCTCGATCTGCCGGCCACCCCATTGCACGGCAATCTGGCCCGGATGATCCGCCAGCCAGGCCCCTGCCACACCAAGGGCAGCCAGGCCTATGAATATTAATAATGCCCGCAGCATCAGCCGTCCGCCAGCTGGGCGATGGCCCAGGCCTCCATATCGTTCAACGCTGACATAGCTGCCAAGCGCGCCTTCGCCTGCCCCAGCCAGCCCGACGCCGCCTCACCTAACGCACCGTCCAGGCCACCGATCAGATCAGCAGCAGCAGCCAACTCGCCACTGGCCAAACGTCGTTCCGCCCTGGCCAAAACCGCATCGACGTCGCCCCCTTCGACCTCACCAACCCGGCGCACAGTCACCAACGATGTCACCCTATGCAATGTTCGACGCCAAAATCCGGCCTCACCCGCTGGGTCCGCCTGCAATACCGCCCGCGCCATGGCCGGAAATTGATTGGACAAGGCGCGCAAGGTTACAACGCCCTTTGTTGACCACGCTGCAAGGGATTTTGCCGCCGGTTGCAGACCTGCATCTTTGCCCGCCAAAGCCGTCACCGCGCTTAGGTTCCGCTCGTATGATGCGCCGGCCAAAACGGACTGCCGCAGTTGACCCATGGCCAGTACCAGGCTTTCACCGGCACCGACCTTTTGCCGCGCCTGGCTGGATTGCTGCATCAAGCTTTCCAGCTGCGCCATACGCGCCTCTAACCCGGCAACGCTTTCACGCAGAGCCTTGTTCTCAACTTTCAGGGCACCGATGTCCGCCTGTGTGGCAGCGATTGCCGCCTGATCCTGACCAGATGCCTGATCCGGACCAGACGCTTGTTCCGCCAGACGCGCCTTCATGGCATCAACTTCCGCCGTCAGGGCAACCATTGCCGCAGCCCCGCTTTCACCCGCCTGCTGGCCCAATTGAGACAGGGTCTGTTCCAGCCCGGCAAGTTTCTCACCCATGGTCACCAGCATGTCGCTATCGCCAATGCCTTTGGCAAGGTCCGCAATTTGCGCCGAATAATCGCCGACCGTCGCTTTCAGATCTGCAACAGCTTTATCGAAGCGGGCATTAGCCGCCTCCAACTGAGCGACCCGATGGTCCAGGGCACGCAAAGCCTCCAACGCCGCCAAAACCTGGTCCGCCGCCTGGGTTGTTTCTTGCGGCAACAGGGCCATCAGACGCGGCTGTATAGTGGGCCACGAGACATAAAGCCCGCCACCAATGATGATCAAAACCGCCAACAGCCATAAAATCCCGCGTCCAGACCTGGATTTTTTCTGCGGCAGTTCCACCACAGCCTCATTCACAGCCTCACCCAACTCGGCCACGACCTCCGCATCAGACGATGCTTCCCACGGGGAGGTTTGTACGTCTGCCACTTTAGACACCGTTTCGGTCGCCACATCAGGCGCCACATCAGTATGGGCATCTGTTTCGGCACTTGCGCCTGGTTCTTTTTCGTCAGCCATTCCGCTCTCAAATTCTTTTCGGTCTTATCAGTCTTATAGTAATGCCAGAAGGTCATCCTGACGGGGCATTGCGGCAATTTTTAGGCGACGCCAGGGGACATCACCGGCGGCATCCCGGGCCGCATCGGCAACGGCCTTGCTTAGCCCATATAGGTCAATATCACGACAGATCCCGCCGAGATTGTCGCCGTGTAATAGTTTAACAAAGGTTGCCGCACTGCGGGGGGAGAAAAATAATATGCCGTCGATTTCGCCTGCTTCCAGGGCCGCGCGGCACCGCTGGCTTAGTTGCGTCACGACCTCTGCCCGATAAAGCATGGCCCGGCGCACTGTATAGCTGCCCCCATCACCACTCTGGCCCAGATCGCCCGCCAGATCTCCGGCGACAGCGCTACCCGCCACATGCACCAGCACGCCATCGGTGGGTTTGAGCTGTTCCCGCACCAGGTTGGCCAGGGCAACGACATCACCCCCTGCTGTGGCCACATCTGAAAATCCTGCGTCTCGCGCTACCTCTGCCGTGGCCGCCCCTACAGCCATAACAGGCAGATCCCGCTGGGAGGTATGTGCCGCGAACGCCCGCACACCGTTGGCAGAGGTAAACAACAAAGCCGCCGCATCCGTCAGGTCCAAAGGCGCATCCGCGATGTTTTGAATACGCAGCATCGGTTCGATCAAAACCTGATGCCCCATTACCCGCAATTGCCGGGCCAAAATTTCAGCTTCAGCGACAGGGCGGGTGACAATCAGGCGCATGGGTCTAAGTGCTGGCGAAAAAGTCCGGGCCCGCGCGGCCGCGCAGTTCATCGCCCGCGTCCCGGCCCATGGCAGCAGCGTCCGCGACAGGACCTTCGCGCCGGGTTTCCAAGGATTCGCTGCCATCTTCCCGCAAAATCTGCGCCCGCAACATTAAGCGATCACCCTGCAGTTCCGCCAAGGCCGCGATAGGCGTCCGACAAGACCCATCAAGGGCCGCCAGCAAGGCACGCTCCGCCGCCACACAATGGGCCGTTTCCTCATGATGCAGGGGGGTTAGCAAGGCAATTGTGGCGGCATCATCGAGGCGGGTTTCGATGCCGATCACCGCCTGGGCCACGGCTGGCAACATCACATCGACGGGCACAGGGGCCGTAATGCGTTCGGACAATCCAAGGCGGTTCAGGCCGGCACAGGCCAAAAAGGTCGCCTGGGCCACGCCCTCGGACAATTTGCGCATGCGGGTGTTCACATTGCCGCGAAAATTCACCACCTGGAGATCAGGCCGCACATGACGTACCTGGGCCACCCGCCGTAAGGAGGACGAACCGATGACCGCACCGTGGGGTAGTTCGGCCAGAGAATTCGCGATGGGAGAGAGGAAGCCGTCCCGGGGATCCTCGCGCGGCAACAGACAGACAATGCCCAGACCTTTCGGCAGATCAGTCGGGACATCTTTCATGGAATGCACGGCCATGTTGATGTCACCGGCCAGCAACGCCTCCTCAATCTCTTTTGTGAACAGACCCTTGCCGCCGAATTCCTTCAACGGTTTGGATTGGATCTGATCGCCCATGGTGGCGATCACCACAATCGAAACATTGTCGTCGGCCAAGTGCGCGTGGGCCGCCAACAGCGAAGCTTTGACTTCCTCCGCCTGGGCCAGTGCCAGGGGGGAGCCGCGGGTACCGATACGGATGTTTTCTTGCAGGTTCATAGCTGTGGTGCTAAGGCCTCCACGTGCGCTACGCAAGCATTATCATGCAACATGGCCCAACACTATGATCGTATTAGGCATCGAAACATCCTGTGACGAAACCGCTGCGGCAGTCGTGGATGATGCACGCCGTATCCACGCCAACGTAGTGTTAAGCCAGATCGCGGAGCATCGCCCCTATGGCGGCGTGGTACCGGAAATTGCCGCCCGGGCCCATGTGGAACAGATCGACAGCCTTATCCGCCAGGCCATGGCGGAGGCGCAGTTGAAATTTTCTGACCTGGACGGCATTGCCGCAACGGCCGGTCCCGGCCTGATCGGCGGGGTGATGGTCGGCCTGGTCACGGGCAAAGCCATTGCCGCTGCCACTGGCAAGCCATTATTGGCGGTCAATCATCTGGAAGGTCATGCCCTGACCCCCCGCCTGACCGATGATCTGCCGTTCCCTTACCTATTATTGCTGGTTTCAGGCGGCCACTGCCAATTGGTCTTGATCGAAGGGCTGGGCCAATATCGTCGCCTGGGCACGACCATCGATGATGCGGTGGGCGAAGCCTTTGACAAGGTAGCCAAGATGCTAGGCCTGGATTATCCCGGCGGCCCGGCTGTACAAGCGGCCGCAGAAGCCGGCAATCCAGCCGAAATCGAGCGCATCAAACTGCCCCGCCCCATGTCCGGGCGAGCGGGATGTGATTTTTCGTTTTCCGGTTTGAAGACTGCCGTCCGACGGTTGCTGGATAATAATCAAGGCTTGCGCGCCGAAGATGTGGCTGCCGCCTTTCAGAATGCCGTTGGCGATGTCATGGTGGACCGCGCCGGCAACGGTATTGAAATGGCCAAAAGCTTCCACCCAAACCTGTCCCATCTGGTCATCGCAGGCGGGGTCGCCGCCAACACCCATTTGCGCCAACGCCTGACGACGTTGTGTCAGGAACGTGGGCTTAACCTGGTGGCACCTCCCCCAGGGCTTTGCACGGACAACGGTGCCATGATCGCCTGGGCCGGTGTGGAACGTCTGGGCGCGGGGCTGTATGATCCCCTGGATGTCGAGGCCCGGGCCCGTTGGCCCCTGGACCCGAACGCCAAACCAGCGCCCTTTGCGGGCAAGAAAGCCTAGCTATGAACCAAGCTGCAGAAATTCGGGACATTCAAATTCAGGGCCACGGCCTGTTCCCGACGCCCGTGATACAGGCAGAGCTGCCCAATCCTGAGGGCACAAATGCCGCCCTGCGGACCGCCATCGAGGGGCGCATGGCGAGCCACCCATCAACGGCCCATTCCAACCTTGGCGGCTGGCAGTCTTCGTGGGATCTGGCTGTTTGGGGTGGTGATGGGGCAAAGGTTGTGCTGGATCAGGCCAAGGCGATAGCCGCCCGCATGACCTGCGACCGCCAGGGCAAACCGGTCAAGGTGGATTGGCAGCTGAATGCCTGGGCAAATGTTAACAGCAGCGGCCATGGCAACGAATTCCACACCCATCCCGGCAGCTTTTGGTCCGGCACCTAT
>JAPKBD010000178.1 GCA_028824965.1 Alphaproteobacteria bacterium
AGAGCGACGGCCATACCGTTCTGCGCGTGACGATCCGGCGAGGGAAAGGGAGTATCCCACGGCGAACGGCAGGCCCAAGGCACCCATGGTCAGGAAAAACATCTGTGGATCCATCAGGGGAGAGGCCAGCCAAAACGCCATCACAGGTGCCAACGGCACGCCCATGGCCAATAGCGCAGCAATTAAAGGAATAACCCCACAGGAGCAGAAGGGCGACAGCGCGCCAAACGCTGCAGCGGCGAAAACCATCTGCACGGGATGCCCCTGAAACACCCTGGCGATCAAATTATCGGCACCGGATGCCTTGGCATAGGCAGCCATGCCGATGGAAACGGCCAGGAAAGGCGCGATCTGTAACAGGCCATTACCTGCAAAACCAACGCTGGATAATGTTTGTTCAGGGACGAAAAATGCCCCCAACAGCAATGCAGCGGCGACCACCAGAAAAACCCGGTCTATTGAATAAACACGCCGCGCCGCACCTGCGAGAGAGAGGGATATGTCACTCAAGATAATGATCCTTCCAGACTATCGTCATTTTCGTGATGGTGTTCTGTATGTTGGTCAGTATGGGAGCCATCTGCCGCACAGCAATTTCGGGTCAGGAAATTCAAAACCTCGTCCATCTGCAGATAGTTGGCACGGCAGACCAGTTTTCGCCCCTGACGTTCCTGGGCAACCAAACCCACCTGGATCAAGCGCGCCAGATGATGCGACAGGGTGGAGGCCGGCACCTTGAGTCGGGATTGGATCTCCCCCACCAACAGACCCTTACGACCCGCAGGCACCAACAATGTGAAGACAGCAAGGCGCGTTTCATTGCCCAGCGCCTCCATCGTATCGGCGACTTTTTGCAGTTTCGGTGTTTCGTGCAGCTCTATAATTTTGTTCATGGTGATTTATTTAGGCCACCTGAGAGACAATTGCAACTATATTTCTAGAATTATCGAAATATAGTATATTTGGCTAAAATCAAGCGTGCCCGGCCTCTGCCGACAGGAAGGATGGATCAATGCCAACCTTGCGCACGGCGCGATCCCATTTATCGCTCAAATTACCGTCAAACAGCAAAGACGCATCGGCAGACACATTCAGCCAGCCATTGGCCTGTATTTCGTCATCCAGCTGCCCCGCCGACCAACCGGCATAACCCAGGGTCAACAAGCTGCGGGCGGGTCCCGCCCCCTCGGCGATGGAACGAAGAATATCAACCGTTGCTGTAAGGCCAACGTCTTCGGACACTTCCAGGGTCGAATCCTGGCGGTAATCCAACGAATGCAGGACAAAACCGCGGCCAGTTTCGACCGGGCCACCAACCAGCACCGGAATAGGGCTCTGCACCCCCTCCGTCTCAATCTCCAACTGGCTCAACAGCTCCGGAAAATCGATCTCGTCCGCCTGTTTGTTTACGACCAGGCCCATAGCGCCATCAGCGGAATGGGCGCACAGATAGATCACCGTCCGCGCAAACCGCGGATCGCCCATGGTCGGCATGGCAATCAACAATTGGCCGGTTAAATAACCGTCATCCCGGCCACCATCTGAGCCATCATCTTTTGTTGCGTTATCGCTAATATTATCAGGTCCCATAATCATCACTTGGTCACAGTCCATGGTTAAGTCAAACGTTCACAGCATTGTCAGTCCATATTGGTTAATTAACCCCTATGTTAGAGACTAAGAACCTTAGTTTATTTCTAATGATTGGCCAAACCAATGATGCGGAATTTGTCCTCTATCTTGCAACTATTTTCAGCTCGACCCATCGCGGCAATAGCGCTGACCATGGCGCTGTTTCCCGGCGTCGCGGTCGCAGAACCCTCAAAACCTATTGTAAGTGAGTGGCAGGGCACGAAAGATGCCGCCGTTCGCTTAATCGCGGGCCCGGGCCAAACAGATGCAGATGGGCGCGTCTGGTTGGGCCTACAGTTCAGACTTGCCCCTGGCTGGAAGACTTATTGGCGTAATCCAGGCGAATCCGGCGCGCCCCCTCTGTTCGACTGGCGTGCGGCGGATAATATCAAAGCCACGGACATACGCTGGCCTGCACCAAAGCGGTTTTCCGCCTATGGCTTTGACAGTTTTGGCTATTCCGGCGAAGTGGTCTTGCCAATTTTGCTGGCCGCCGCGACACCGTCCCAGGCCATCACGGCCCGGCTTAACCTGTCTTATATGATCTGCGCCAATGTCTGTGTACCCATGCAGGCGGACTTGGCCCTTGATATCAATCCAGGACCAAAGTCGGGCTCCAGTACGCCATCCCCCTTGATCCGCCGCTACCTGGACCGCGTGCCCAGCCCCATGGGCAAAACCGGAATGACGATAAACAGCACCCAAATAAGCGGGCTGCCCGGCAAACAGATACTGCATATCAAAGGCCATTCCGATCGCCCCTTTGAGGCGCCGGATTTGATGGTGGAAGGTCCGGAGCCCTTTGGCTTTGGCCGGCCAACGGTGACTTACAGCGCCGAACGCCGCGATGTTGCGATGGCATTACCCGTCTATGTGGGCCCGGGAAAAGCAAAATTGACGGACCAAACCGTTACCCTGACCCTGGTGGATGGCCCAAGAGCAATTGAACATCGACTGAAGCTAAAGCCTTAGCCAAAGCCTCAGCTAAAACGTCCATGGCCTCATAATATTTCATAATTTATTCTGCTGACTTCGTTTGCATCCCGCTAATCCATAGTTATATGCTGTAGTCACGTCTTACGGCGCAGAGGCGTCGCGACACAAAAAATAGACACAATTAAGAATACGATCATAAAACGGGGAGATAACGATTATGACAATTTTAGTGGGCGATAAGATGCCTTCGGGCACATTGATGACCATGGGCGACGGCGGGCCGGAGGCAGTTTCGACCGACGAAATGTTCGCCGGCAAAAAGGTTGTGCTGTTTGGCTTACCTGGTGCTTTTACACCGACATGTTCGGCCCAGCACGTGCCCAGCTATGTGGAAAACCACACTGCCCTGGCGGCCAAGGGCGTCGACGCCGTTGGTTGCATGTCGGTCAACGACGCCTTTGTCATGGGTGCCTGGGGTAAAGAACAACAGGTTGGCAACAAAGTCACCATGCTGGCAGACGGCAGTGCCGATTACACCAAGGCCCTGGGGTTGGAGCTGGATTTGACAGCCCGCGGCATGGGCGTTCGTTGCACGCGATTTGCCATTGTCGTCGATGACGGCACGGTGAGCGCAGTTCAGGTTGAAGATAATCCGGGCGGCATTGAAAAAAGCGGTGCCCTGGCGATCCTCGACATTCTCTAATCCAGGGTTTTTCTACCAAGTTTATGTCTACGGGGGTCTGATATGCCAAAAGAACAATCTTTCGCGGCTTTTACGGAAGAGCTTGAAATCCAGCAGATGCATCAATTGGGTGACCGCTTGGCCACCAAATCTTTGCTGTATCATCTGGCGGATGGCGAACAGACCCTCGGCAACGGTTTCGGTAATGGGGAGCAGAAATTGCTTATGGGAGAAGACCCCCGCCTGCCCCCCATGCCGGAGGCCCCGACCTTGATGGATTTCTTTAAGCAGCGTTTCGCGCCGGCCCAACAGCATCTGTTGCAAAGCGCCAATCTGGCGCAACAAAACGGCCTGCCGGACAAAATTGTCATCGCCTGCCTGTTGCACGATATTGCCGTGGCCGGCTTTATCCGCTCCGACCACGGATATTGGGGCGCGCAGTTGATCGAACCTTATGTGGACGAAGAGATTAGCTGGGCCATCCGTGTGCATCAGGCCTTGCGCTTTTTCCCCGATGAAAGCGTCGGCTATGCTTATCCGGAAGCCTACGTGAAAATGTTCGGCGGCGATTATGAGCTGGAACCATATATCATTGCGGAGTACGAGCGGGCGCGGGAGCATAAGTGGTACATGACATCACGGATGATTTGCGTGAACGATCTGTATTCGTTCGATCCGGACGTCGTCATTGAAATTGAACAGTTCGAGGACGTCATCGGTCGCAATTTCAAACAGCCGGTTGAAGGTCTGGGCAACGACAACACACCGTCATCTCATATGTGGCGCACCCTGCGACGGCCCGCCAACGCGCTCTAAACCGAAGTCGGTTTAGCTTTTATCGCTCACGCTTATGCGCTAAAGCGCAGCGCTACGCGTGTGCGGCGCAGTAGCGCCGGGCCGCCGTCGCGGCCGTTGGGCGCATGAAACGGATTTGAGTTTTTTTCTAAACCACACGACCCAGGGGATCGCCGAAGCGTTCCAGCATGACGTCATCGAAGCTGACCTCGTTGCCGCCGATCCAGCTGCCGGGACGCACCCGATAGGCGCCGTGCATGCGGGCTGCTGCCGGTTCCTCCCCCGTATCGGCCAATGCCTTGGCACCCTCCAATACAGTGCGGCGAAACCGCACTACGGCAGCGTCTGTTGCCGTTAGAGTTTCCTTGGTACGGTCAAATATTCGGCCCTGGCTTTCCTGGATCATCAAATCCTGTTCTGCCAATCCCTTGATGCCTGTGAAGCTGACATTGCGCTGGTCTTCCCGGTCGATCATGTAGTCGTTGCCGCGGTTCCGGATCGGCATGTAATCTGCGCCTGTGTTGGCGATGATGCCGTGGCCTTGATCCAACTTGGCGCGTTCCTCCGCCCCGATTTCACGCACCGGATTCCAGGCGTAACAATACATCCAACAGCTCTGATCCGTGATCGGCACCATGGTGAAACCGAAATAGGTCTCACCGGGAAAGGTTGATGGCCCGGTACCATGGGCAGGCAAAGTATATTGCGTGATGCGCCAATAGTTCTGGCCATCGTCTGCGGCCCGCATGCCGCCAACCACAAAACCCACATCGTGAGGCAAAACGGTGAACTTCGGCATAGGATCATTTCTGATCCAGCGCAGACGGCGGGCATCAGCGGGTGCATCGGGGTTCTCGTTCGAGGCAACGCTAGGTGCGGGCATATGCAGGAATGAAAAATGCGAGGTATCAAGATCACCTTCCATGATCTGGGCCCAGTTGCAGTCCACATATTGCTTTGTGACATAGCGATGGGCTGGATCCAGGGCGGCAAATTCCACTTCCGGCAATTCGGGCAGACAGCCGCCGGGCAGATCTTCCGCCGCCGGTCCCAGATAGGCCCAGACAATATCGCCCCGTTCCTGGCTGGGATATGATTTGGCTGAGACCGTTTGGTGATGGCGGGCACCAGGGGGAATATTGGGTAGATCCATCGCCTTGCCATTCACATCAAATTTCCAGCCATGATAGACACAACGCAGGCCGCAGTCTTCGTTTCGGCCAAAATACAACGCTGCGCCACGATGGGGACAATGGGCATCCAGCAGCCCCAAACGGCCTTTAGTGTCGCGAAAGGCAACCAGTTCCTGCCCCATCACCTCAACCCGCATCGGTGCACCGTCAGGATCGGGCAGCTCCTCCACCAAGGCGACCGGCTGCCAAAAACGGCGGAAATACTGCCCCATAGGCGTCGTCTCGCCGGTCATAGTAAGCAGATCATTATCTTCAGCAGACAGCATTTTCTATGTCCTTCATGTATCGCAAGCAGCATTGTTCGATGAAGCGCGCAAATGTGTCAATGATATGGAACAATAGGCGAAACATCTTGAGGAACAGAGAGCTATGACAATCGTCAAAATAGACGGCCCGCGCCAAGCACCCGCCAGCGGTAAAAAGGCGGAACAATTGGTAATTCTGGTGCACGGCTATGGTGCCGATGGCAGCGACCTGATCGGCCTGACACCCTTTCTGGCACGGGTCCTGCCCAACGCCACCTTCGTCGCGCCGAACGCGCCGGAGCGGTGCGATATGTCACCCATGGGCTATCAATGGTTCCCCATTACCCAGTTCGATCCGTCATCCCGGCTGACCGGCGTTCAGAGCGCAGCACCCATTCTGGATCAATTCATCGACGAAGAACTAGCCAGCCACGGATTGACGGAGGAAAACCTGGTCCTGGTTGGTTTCAGCCAAGGCACCATGATGTCCCTGCACGTGGCCCTGCGACGACCGGCCCAAGTGGCGGGCATCTTGGGCTTTTCAGGCCTGCTGGCCGGTCCGGAGCTGTTGGCGGATCAGGCCGTATCGAAACCGCCGGTGTTGTTGATCCATGGGGACATGGACGACATGCTGCCCGTCCAAAACCTCCACGACGCGGTCAGCGCCTTGACCGCCGTTGACATAAATGTCGAATGGCACGTCAGCCAGGGGGCTGGCCACACCATTGCCCAGGATGGCCTGGAACTGGGCATGGATTTTCTAGGGCGGCTGTTCCCGCAAAATTAACGAACTGAGCAGCTATTCCTTTTTACTATCCGCATAGCCCTGCATCGCTTCATCCATTCGGCCCGAGGCGGCGATCAGTGCGTTGCCCCATTTGCCCATTTCCAGGGCATCGATCAGGGGCATATTGCGGGCGGCGCGCTGACCTTCCTTGGTCATACGCACGGCATCCGGATCAAGGGCTGCCAAACCGCCGACGAATTGGTGGGCCACCTGGTTCAGCGCCTCCGCCCCGTCAACGATCCGATTGATCAGGCCCACTTCATAGAGGCGCTGGGCCGGGATCAGATCGCCGAACAACAAAAACTCCAAGGCCAGGCGCGGACCGACCAGGTTGCTGAGAACCGGCGTATTGACGGCAGCGGGGAAATTTCGCCGCATCTCCAACGCACCGAACTGCGCGCCGCTTTCCGCCAGGACAAAGTCGCAGATCATCGCCAGGGTGAAACCGCCTGCAACCGCATATCCTTCCACCACAGCGACGGTGGGAATTGTCATGCGATGGAGCAAACGATTGACCTTGGTCCAGGTTTCATCGGCTGCCAGGGCAGCAGCCAGGTTCCGCTCGGGCGGGTGGGACAGATCACGCCCGGCGCAAAAATTGCCCCCCGCACCGCGAATGACTAAGCAGCGTGTATCCTGGTCAGCCTCCGCCTCCTGTATAGCCGTGATCAGGCCGTCAATGACGCCCGCATCAAGGGCGTTACGCTGTTTTGGGCGATTGAGAATAAGGGTCGCAACCCCGTCCTGCTTGCCGATTTGAACCATTTAGCACCTCCATGTTCGTTACATGGTGCCTCGACAATGTTTTCCTGTCCAGATGCGGCGAAGCATGGAATGATTACCGACTGATTTTAATGATTCTGGCAATAACGATTCTGGTACATGACAAACAAACGACTTTATCTTATCCGCCACGGCCATACGGTCTGGAACGGCCCACCCCTGCGCTTTCAAGGACAAATGGACAGCTCTCTATCGGAAACCGGTCGCGCAGACGCCGTGGCGTTGGGCAAACGCATGCCCTATCAACCGGACCGCATCGTCTCATCCCCCGCCCTACGCTGCCGGCAAACCGTGGATTGCCTATTTGGCCGCACGCCGGACGAAATAGAACCACGCTGTATCGAAATTGGCCTGGGTTGGTGCGAAGGTTTGCTGGCAACAGAGGCGGCGGAAATTGATGCCGATGCCGTACGCACCTGGCAGGAAACGCCTTGGGAAGGCTCACCATGGGGCGGTGAAAGCCTGGAGGTCCTGCAGACCAGGGTGGTTGCAGGCGTCACGGATATTGTCGCCGGGATCAAGGCCGACGAACGGGTTTTCCTGGCCGTCCACGGCGGCGTGCTGCGGACTTTGATCTGTTACATCAACGATCTGCCACTGTCAGAATACACCAACATTCCCATGGCTAATCTGACTTTGATGGAGCTGGCGGCCGACGAAGTCGTTCGCGGCGGCAAGAATATTCGCAATGTCACACCCGAAGAAATGATCTAAAACCCATCTATAACTTAAGGATTTGAACAATGCCCAAAGGTTACATGGTCGGTCAGATCGACGTGCACGACCCCGAGACATACGCAAAATACACCGCCCAGACCCCCGGTACCGTTGCCAATTTCGGCGGCAAATTCATCGTCCGTGCCGGGCAATGGGAACGCCTGGAAGGCGACGTTAAAGGCCCCCGCATGGTGATGATCGAATTCCCCAGCTATGAACAGGCCAAGGCCTGGTACAATTCACCCGAATATCAAGCCATCATCGGCATCCGGCAAAAAGCCTCGACAGGCAGCACCTATATTGTCGAGGGCGCAGATTAAGGGGGAAACACGACGATGAAAGCCGTACGCATACATAAGTTTGGCGACACTGATGTCCTGAAGTACGAGGACGTGGCCGACCCCGTGGCGGGCCCGGGCGAAGTGGTCATCAAGGTCGAAGCCATTGGCGTCAACCCGGTGGAAACCTATATCCGCAGCGGCATTCATATGATCAAACCCGCCCTGCCCTTTGTCTTGGGCAGTGATGCCGCAGGCACGGTTTTATCGGTGGGGAGCGGCGTGACCTCTCATAAACCGGGCGACCGGGTTTATGCCGCGGGTTCGGTAGGCGAGAATGCCTGGGGCGGTTGCTATGCCGAACAAATGGTGCGTGGGGCGGATGCCTTCCTCGCCTTGCCGGATAATGTCAGTTTTGCCCAGGGTGCCGCCATCGGGATACCTTACGGCACGGCATACTGGGCCTTGATCAAACGGGGCCGGGCGGTACAGGGTGAAACGGTTCTGATCCATGGGGCCAGCGGCGCAGTGGGTACGGCCGCCTTGCAGATCGCGGCCGCCGCCGGCATCACCACCATCGGCACCGCAGGCAGCCAACGGGGCCAGGAACTGGTGCGCGAACAGGGTGCCGGCCATGTGCTGGACCATACAGAGGACGGCTATCTGGACGCCGTTGCGGACCTGACGAATG
>JAPKBD010000492.1 GCA_028824965.1 Alphaproteobacteria bacterium
CCCACAATCAGTAACCAAGGTAGGATTGGCGCACCGCCTCGTCGGAGGAAATTTCCTCCGACGTGCCCGACATCACAACCCGTCCGGTTTCCAATAGATAGCCATGGTCAGCCAAGTTCAAAGCCAAGGTGGCATTTTGCTCAACCAAAAGCATGGAGACGCCTTCCTCGCTATTAATCGTGCGCAGAATTCCGAACAATTCCTTCACGATCAATGGTGCCAGACCGAATGAGGGTTCATCCAGCAACATCAGGCGCGGCTCCAACATCAAAGCCCGCCCGACGGCCAGCATTTGCTGCTCACCACCCGACAACGTGCCGGCCTGCTGATTGCGTCGTTCCTTGAGACGTGGGAAATAGTTGTAAACCCGGTCCATGCCATCGGCAATCTTCTTGGCACCCTTAATTGTGTACGCACCGAGACGAAGGTTTTCCTCCGTCGTGACACGAACAAACGTGCCCCGACCTTCCGGTACATGGGCGATGCCAAGGCGAACGATATTTTCCGTCGCCTTGCCGACCAGCGAATTGCCGTCAAAGCTGATGGAGCCGTTGTTGCGAACCATGCCGCAGATGGAACGAAGGGTTGTTGTCTTACCCGCGCCGTTGGCACCCAGTATCGTGGTGATACCACCTTCCTCCAGGCTGAAATCCAGACCATGCAAGGCCTGGGTATGACCATAGAAGGCTTCTAAGCCTTTTACTTCTAGGAATGCCATCAGTCATCGGTCCCCAAGTAGGCCCGAATAACCTCCGGGTTTTGCTGCACTTCGCTTGGCGTACCTTCGCCGATCTTACGGCCGAAATCGATCGCCACAACGTGATCAGAGACGGCCATAACCAGGCTCATATGATGCTCCACCAACAACACGGTGATGCCCCGGTCATCTCTGATCTGCTTGATCAAAGAACCAAGGTCCTCAACCTCATCGTGGTTCAAGCCGCCGGCCGGTTCATCCAGCAAAAGCAACTTCGGCTTAGACGCAAGGGCCCGGGCCAACTCAACACGCTTTTGCGTACCAAAAGGCAAATCCGCGACCGGCGTATAGGCCACATCCATCAGATCAAGATAATCGATCAGTTCCCACGAAGCATCTGCCAGCCCTTCTTCCTCCGCCGTGACCCACGGTAGACGAAGAGCGTTGGACAAGAAGTCGCTGCTGCTTTTGGAATGGCCGCCAACCATGACGTTATCCAACACCGACATGGTGCCGAACAGAGCCAAATTCTGGAAGGTGCGGCCAATACCAATATCAGCGATCTTATGCGGTGCAGTATTTAGAATGGTCTCGCCTGCAAAGCGAATATCGCCGGAATTGGGGATGTAGAGGCGGCTGAGGCAGTTGAACAAGGTGGTTTTACCGGCACCATTGGGCCCAATCAGACCCAGGACCGCGCCTTGTTGAACATCGAAACTTACACCGTCGAGTGCGATAATGCCGCCAAAATGGACGGCGACATCATTGACTTGCAACAACGGTTGCGCAGAGGACAAGGCCCCTGCCGTGTTAGCTGAACTTTGATTCATGTTTTGGATTCATATTGTAGCGGCGCGCACGCGCACCAGACACCAGGCCAAAGGGCCGAAGATAACGGCCAGTTCATATACAGTCCTCCCATCGGTACCTTTGCGGTACCTGATATTTATTGGCTTGCAATATGCGACAGCTTGTCGCACGATGCAAAGTTTTTTTCGCAATAATTTTGATTCCGAGACCTCTGCATAAAGAGCTAACCGCGAATTTTGGTGACGGAGGGTTAGGCGGCGTATCTTGGATGTGA
>JAPKBD010000179.1 GCA_028824965.1 Alphaproteobacteria bacterium
GATCACCGGACCACAAAGCCCGTCCGTCAAGGCGCAGATGATCCTGGCCTGCGAACAGCATACGGACTGGATCGTTGATTGTATCTCCCACATGAAAGCCACGGGCATGGCGCGGATCGAAACTACCCAGCAAGCAGAGGATGATTGGGTGCAACACAACAACGAAGTCGCGGACAGTACCCTCTATCCCTTGGCCAATTCCTGGTACATGGGCGCCAACATTCCCGGCAAGCCGCGCATCTTCATGCCTTATGTGGGGGGCTTTGACCGCTACAAGCGGACTTGCGATGAGGTCGTCGCGAACAATTATGAAGGTTTCACCTTCACCGCCGCTAAAACACCGGCTCTGGCCCAATCGCAATAAAGGACGTTCCATGGAATACGAACACATCAAAGTCGAACGCGGTGGAGAGATCGCGACCATCACCTTCAATCGACCGGACAAAGCGAACGCCTTGAATGATCGGCATATTGAGGAGATTGAGCATGCGGCGCTGAGTTTTCGCGATGATGAGAACGCCCGCGTGGTGATCTTCACAGGTGCGGGGAAACATTTCAATTCCGGCGCTGATCTAACTGAGAACGAGCCGCCCCATCCCTTGCTGACCATGCGCCGTCGTCGCCGTCGCATCGGTGAACGCTGCATCCACGCCATCCGCGACATGGACCAAATCACCATCGCCGCCTGGAAGGGTGCCGCCATGGGCGGGGGTGCCTGCATCGCTACGGCGGTGGATTTTCGTATCGGTGCGCGGGACTGTTTCATGTCCTATCCGGAAGTTCTGATCGGCGTCAATCTGATGTGGCAGAGCCTGCCGCTTTGTGTCCAGTTGGTAGGGCCTGCGCGGGCCAAACAACTGGTCATTGGCGGCAAGCATATTGCGGGGCCCACATTGTTGGAATGGGGTGCCCTGGACGAGATGGTGGAACGGGAGGAGGTGATGGACAAGGCCATGGAGTGGGCCCGCCATTATGCCGGCCAACCGCCCGTCGCAGCGCAAATGATCAAGCGCAGCGTGAACGCCATATCATCAGCCCTGGACCGGTCCGTCATGCACATGGACGTGGATCAGCATTTATTGAGCCGGGATACGGAGGATGCCGCCACCGCCGTGGAGGCCTATCTGGCAAAACAACCGCCAACATTCAAAGGTAACTAGGGGGCTTCTAACCTGATGCCCGAACTTGAAAAAACCATGCAGTTCGGTGTCATGCAGCGCGGCGTGTTTGAGTGGGATGCCGATATGGCTGCCCATTTTGATGAGTTGATGGAACAGGCCCGGGTGCTGGACAAATTGGGTTATGACAGCATCACCACCGGCTCCCACTTCTCCACCTATCCGCACCGGGAATTCATGCAGGTGCCGTATCTTTGTCGGGTTATGGCGGAGGCACCGAACCTGCGCCTGAACGCCGGCATTGTCCTCCTCTCCCTCCACAACCCACTGGAAGTGGCAGAAAACTTCGCTGCGATGGACGTGATGTCCGGCGGTCGCGTTATATTCGGCTGCGCCCTTGGCTATCGGGATGTGGAATACAAAGGCTTCGGCGTCAAAAAAGGCGAAGGCGTCGCGCGGTTTGAGGAAAATCTAGAGGCTGTGAAGCGCCTGTGGACAGAGGAGCGCGTTACCATGACAGGTTCCCATTTCGAACTGGACGGTGCCGTCGTCTCCTTGCCCCTGGTGCAAAAACCGCATCCACCCATCTGGATCGGTGCCAACGCTGATAACGCCATTCGCCGGGCGGCGCGCCTAGGGGATTGCTGGTACCTGAACCCCCACCAGATGTTGGAAACCTTTGTGCGGCAATTGGACATTTATCGTGAGGAGCTGGACCGTGTGGGCAAACCGTTCCCGGACGAGTTCCCCATACGCCGGGAAGTCTTCTGCGCGCCAACCCATGACGAAGCGATCAAGATCGCAGCGCCCTATATCAAGAAACAGTACGATCTGTACAAAACCTGGGGTCAGGACAGGGCAATGGCAAAAGGCGACCAAGACATCGCCCAGGATTATGAAGGTCTGGCACGAGACCGCTTTATCGTCGGCGACCCTGATGAGGTGGCGGAGGAAATGCTGCGCTATCACAACGCCCTCGGCGTCAACCACATCATTATGAGCGTGCAAGGCGTCGGCATGCCCCAGACCCAGGTCCTGGAAACCTTTCACTTGATGGCGGAGGAAGTTTTTCCGAAAGTTCGAAGCGCCCTATAAGCACGCGCCCATATAAGTTGGAGACATCGATGGACACGACAGTTACCGAACATGTGGTCAAATCGGAACGCCACACAACGTTTTATCTTGCCGCCGGGCCCGTAGATGGCCCGTTGCTAATATTCGTCCATGGTTGGCCGGAATTGTCCATCAGTTGGCGGCATCAATTGCCTTGCTTCGCTGCCCTGGGCTTTCGCTGTGTGGCACCGGATATGCGCGGCTATGGCCGCTCGTCCGTGCCGGGCCGCCATGAAGATTATGCCCAGGCTGAAATCGTCGGCGATATGATTGAACTGCTGGACGCACTGGGCCGGGACCAAGCGGTCTGGATTGGCCATGATTGGGGCAGCCCCGTTGTCTGGAATATCGCCTCCCATCATCCTGACCGGGTGAAAGCAGTTGCCAGCCTGTGCGTGCCATACGGTCCATTGGAGAAAGGTTTGGATGGGATGATCGAACTGGTTGATCGAACGGTTTATCCAACGGATGAATTCCCCGCCGGGCAGTGGGAATATATGCGGTTTTATGAAGAAAACTTCTCCGACGCGACCGCTGGGTTTGAGGCCAATCCATACAACACCGCCAAGGCATTGTTCCGACGGGGCGATCCGGCGGGCCGGGGAAAGCCGTCGCGCACCGCCTTTGTACGTCAAAATGGTGGCTGGTTCGGGCCGGACAATGTGGCCCCTGATGTCCCCCGCGACGATGCGGTGGTCAGCGCTGCCGATTTGTCCACCTATGCAGCCGCCATGACGCGCACAGGCTTCTTTGGTGCGGATTCCTATTACATGAACCATGAACGCAACGGCACCTATGCCGAAACCGCTCAGGCGGGCGGCATTCTGGAAATGCCCGTCCTGTTTATTGCCGCGCGCTATGACTATACCTGCGAATGTATCGACTCCGATTTGGCAAAGCCTATGGCGGGTTTATGCCAAGACCTAACGACCCAAATTATCGACAGCGGCCATTGGATCGCCCAGGAAAAACCAGTGGACGTTAACGGAGCGCTTTGTCGTTGGTTGGCGATGAGTGTGGCGGACTTTTGGCCGATAAGCTGATAGGTTAAGCCGCAACTTATGTAGCAAGGTCTAAAGTATGGTTAACAGTGGCGATTTCACGTTGGCTGATTTACGCAGTGATAGCCAACGCAGTTTGTTTACGTGGTTTTCCACTTTCAACGAGCGGCGCACTCTGCCCTCGCGCGCAGATTTTGAACCTCTGGACTTTCCGACCAGCTTACGGGATTTGGTGCTGATCGATGTGGAGACAGCACCCGTGCGCTATCGAGTGCGGCTTGTGGGAACGGCCATAACGGAAGCCCGCGGCCAAGACGCCACGGGCAACTACTATGACGAAGTTCACGGCACGGAAGACGCCACGGCACGCGCCGATGCAACCGTCAAAAACGGTAAACCCAGCTTTTTGATTGATGTTCCAATGACCTGGTCGCCGAAAGACTATAGGCGTTATAGCGTCTTGACCCTGCCCCTGGCATCAGACGGCGCGACCGTCGATATGATCATGTATTGCCTGACTTTTGAATAACGCGCCGGGACGCTTTATCCCATCAGTGGCAGGGTGATCGATTGCCCCGTGCGCAATGATTGCGTCACGGCGTCCGTCCATTCCATGTACTTCACCGCCGTTGTCAGGTCTGTGTGCGTGATCTCTTCAATTCCACGAATGGCATTGATGAATTCTTCCTCCACCCGCCAGCCGCCTTTTTTGGCCGGGTCAATGGAGACCTCTGACAGACCGCTATCATCGCGCTGGCCCGCAAACAATGTCATGGGATCGCCGCCCGCCTGATACAGACGGATGGTCCCTTCCGTCCCGAAGATGGTGACATCGACGCCAGCTGGGGCATGCCCAATGACGGAGGAGACGTTAAAGCGGATTTGCCCGCCCTGTTCCATTTTACCAATAATATCCACGTGATCGGGAATGGTCATGGCAACCCGATGCCCAGCCTCGTTGATACGATGGTTGACGACCGCCTGACCCGTGGCGAAAACATTGGCCATGGGTCCGACCCAGCGCATCATGGCCTCGTACCAGATACCCATGGCCATAATGTTGTTGCCGGACAAATCCCGGTCGTGACGCCAGGTTGGTGCCGAATTTGGATTGGGGAAACCGGCCATGACGATGCGTGCATCCAGGGTGATCAATTCGCCGATATAGCCGTCAGCGATCATATCGATGATGGTTTGATCAAATTCCAAGGTATGGGGCGCGGGTACGATTTGGGCGATGCAGCGGGGAGATTGCCGGGCGGCATCCAACATGGCCTGGCCTTCATCCGAATTCAGGGCCATGCGTGCCTCACACAGCACGTGCTTTTCCTCTATCAACGCCGCGATGGTCATAGGCGCATGCATATAGGGCCAGGTTCCGATACAAACCGCATCAATATCGGGGTCTTCCACGACCGCCTGCCAGTCCGGAGAGATATTGGGAATGCCGAATTGATCCGCAACCCGTTGTGAAGATTCAGGCGTGCGATTGACGACGGTCACGATCTCAACACCTTCCTGAGCCTGAAGGCCGGGAATGTGGAGTTTCGTTGTGTTGCCACCTGCACCAATCACGCCGACGCGAATTTTATCCGTGCTCATAAGTCTTTTCTTTCCATCTTTGAAACTGGCTCTAAAATCAGGTCTTTAAGACGGCTTGATTAACTTGTTTCAAAAGGGATTACAACATGCGCGGTGTTTTGGTGACAGAGTGGACAGAGTTTGAAGATTTGCGGCTTACGGACTGCCCCGTACCCGAATTGGCACCAGGACAAGTGCGCATCAAAACCCAGGCCGCCGGTGTCAGCTTTGCCACCTCCCTGATGGTTGCCGGACGCTATCAGCGCAAACCGCCGCTGCCCTTTGTGCCGGGCACGGAAGCCGTCGGTATCGTCACGGAAGTCAGCCCAGAAGTTGAACGATTAAGGGTCGGCGACCGTGTGGCGGCCGTCCTCGATTGGGGTGGTCTGGCGAATGAAACCGTGGCGTTTGAGGTGAATACATTCCCTATCCCCGATGGCCTGGAATTCTATCGCGCCATTTGCTTCACCAATTCCTACTCCACCTCCTGCGCCGCGCTGACCTGGGATCATCTGCTGAACCTAAAATCCGGCGAAACATTATTGGTCCACGGCGGGGCCGGTGGCGTGGGCATCGCCGCCATCGAAATTGGTAAAATCCTGGGCGCAACTGTCATCGCCACGGTCGGTTCGGATGAGAAGATCGCCATCGCAAAGGAACATGGTGCCGATCATGTGATCAATTATCGCGAAGGCCCGTTTCGTGAAAAGGTGTTGGAGATTACGGGTGGTCGTGGCGCCAACGCCATCTACGATCCCGTGGGGGGCGAGGTGTTCGAACAATCCCTGCGCTGTATCGCGCCCGAGGGGCGGATTATGCCCGTAGGTTTCGCAGGCGGCACGATCCAGCAAATCCCGGCCAATCTGTTATTGGTCAAGAACGTCTCTGTCGTCGGCCTGAACATGGGCTACTACTTTGGCTGGAGCCCGGATGATGTGCGCCACGAATACGGACCCCGCATGCAGGCCTTGCTGGCGCAATTGTTCACCTGGTTTGAAGAGGGCAAGTTGAACCCCCGTGTTTCAGATATCTTCGCCCTGGATGATTTTCAAGATGCCATGGCGGTGGTCCTCGGCCGGCGGTCGAAAGGCCGCGTCGCCGTCGTGATGAATGAAGAGGCCGAACGCCTGGGAAAATAACGCCAGGGTGCTGTAATTGGGCCCCAACGCCTTAACGTTTTGCCCGTTCCTGAATGCGAGCGGAATACATAGACAGTAGGCGCTCGTCTGCCTGCCAGTCAGGTAGGGCGCTGCAATCGACAACGTCTGAAAATCGCACAACCGCTGCCTGCAAGGCACGGTCCAAAGCGGCGAACGTCTTTGGCACCACGTGTTCGCTCTCGCAAACCGCGGCCAGGGCCAGGATTAAGCTGATCAAATCCTGTTCCAAGGTTGGGTCAGCGCCCTTTAGCTGTGCCAGCAGATGCCCCGCACCCGCAAGCATGACAAAACGCGGCTCCCGCCGGCCAAAATCCCGCATCAGATCATGATCAAACACGGAGTCTGGTGCGATCGTGACATTTTCGAATGCTCCATAGCCCTGGCTCATGGTATCGAGGAATTTGCAACTATCCCGGTGGCTAAATTCAACACCCGGGGCCTGTGCCGAAACCAGAACGCATTGATTACCTGCCGTCACCAGTAAATGATCCACGTGCCGGGATTGCGCGACCCAGGATTTGTGCCCATTTAAGATGATCGCCTCGCCATCCGCCGCCAATGCCGACAGCGTCGCAGACGGCCTGGCTTCATCCTCCGTGGCAACATAGGCAGCCCAGCCCTGGCGGGAAACCTCTGGAAAGACATGGCGGATCGCGCCTTGGTATCCAGCCACGAAAACCCAGCTTAACCGATCCGCGCACATGCCGCCGCGCAAGGCACTCAACGTGGGCGGCAGGGCATGCAAACCAAGGTCATGCCAGGTCTTGTACCAAGCCGCTTCGTCCCCAGCACTGCACGGACCCAGTTCGCCGCGCAAAAGCGCTTCAATTGATGCAGCTAATGCCAATTCATGTCCCCTTTACAGTGTAACTTTGGCCGCCGTGCGAAGGCTGGCGATCATGGACGTACGTAATAGATAATCGCGGGTTTTCTGCTCATTCGATAAAGCATCGTCCAAGCTTTTGCGAAATGCGACTTGCGCCTCTGGCGTAGCGGCTTCCAGGTTCTGTTTGTTGCGAATGGTCTGATTGTTGACGTATTCCAGGGCGATAGGCCTCCGCTGTTGTTCATAAAGTTCCAACAAATTTTCATCCCCTTCCCCGTGCCAAACGGCCGCCATTTTCTCCGCCAGATTAAAAGCGTCATGGACCCCACCATTCATACCCATACCTCCTAAAGGATTGTTAATATGAGCAGCATCGCCGGCCAGAAAAGCCCGGCCCTTGCGATATTGTTCGGCCACGCGCTGATGTATTCTATATAGGGTGGTGTGCTTGCATTCATAGGGCTGGGGGGAGGCATGGGCCCATTGCATGCGCGCTTCGATCCGGGCGGGATCAAATATCTCCGCCTCAGTCTCCTGCTGCCTGGTCGGGAACATGGCCCGCCACAACCCCGGCACCTGAAGCAGAAAAAACCATTGCTCAGGATCGGCAAAATAATTCACCAGGGTCAGGTCCGGCATCGCCGTGCCAAAATCATAGGGTGTGGAGACGACCAGAAACCGCTCATCCCAGGTGAAACCCTCAAACGGAATGTCCAGGGCCTGTCGAACGACGCTGTTGGCCCCTTCCGCACCGATCAACCAACGGCCCGTAAAGCGTTGTTCGCTATCAGGGGTGTCGACGATTGCCGTTACCCCATCGGCATCTTGCTCAACGCCTGTAATGGCATGGGCGAACAGCACCTTCGCCCCGCCCTGTTTCAACAGCCAGGCGTGGAGCAGATGGTTCAGCTTGAACTGTTCGCACTGCACCCGAAACGGATGCTCTGTGTCATTGGCCAGAACCGAAAAATCAAATTCTGCCAGGCAGCCGTTGGCCCGGTCGCGGAATTGAAACTTTGGTGCCACCAGGCCCTGTTCAATCAGGCGTTTACTGGCCCCGAAAGGTGCCAGCATATCCAGGGTGGGTGGATGGAAGGTGGAGGCGCGCAAGTTTTCCGGTAAAGCGTCCTCTGCCTCAAACAATGTAACGGGAATGCCACGGCTGGTCAGATAGGCAGCGGCACTTAAACCAGCCGGTCCCGCACCGGCAATCAATATACGGTCGGTCATCTTGTTATGGCGCGGTCCAGCCGCCATCGACCATGATGGTGGTGCCGGTGATCAGGCTTGCCGCAGGGGAAGCCAGAAAGACCACTGCGCCCAACACATCCTCGATCTTACCAATACGGCCCAGGGGGATACCGCTGCGTAGATCAGCAGCCACCGCAGGGTCTTTTAGGCGTTCTTCCAACATGGGTGTGGCAATTGCCGTTGGGCCAACGGCCACGACACGAATGTTTCTGGATGCCAGCTCTACCGCCGTGGACTTCACCAGGCCCTCAATGAAATGCTTGGTGCCGGAATAGATCGAGGCACCCGGTCGGCCCACTTTGCCAAAGGTAGATGACAGATGGATAATGACCCCGCCATCACCACGATCGGCCATGTTCCGGGCTGCCGCTTGGGCCACCAGAAAGGCCGCGCGGATGTTCAGATTGATCATCAGATCCAAGGTTTCCAGGTCTGCCTTTAGAAAGCCAACGGGAACGTTGGTGCCGGCATTATTGACCAGAATATCCAGACGCCCGATGCCGGAAAATGCCTCTGCCAAGGCCACCGGGTCAGCGACATCACAGACCACGGCACGTGCCGCACCGCCCTTGGCTTTAATCACGGCCACGACTTCATCA
>JAPKBD010000180.1 GCA_028824965.1 Alphaproteobacteria bacterium
GCATGCGGTCCATAATAACACCTCATCGGCGTTATCTGGGTCAGCCCCTTTAATTTTATCCGCACTATGTGCGCCGGTGCTGGATAGTACCAATGTGGCGGCGACCATGGCCGTGGTGCCCAAATATTTGTTTCGCATCTCGAAATCCGCCCCTCTTGGTCTAATCAGTACCGCACATACTGATATTGCTTTAGTATAGACGGGTTAGGTTAAAAAACAAAGAAAATGAGCCAGCAAAACCGCACGAAGACCCTATAGTTGCCGTATGTGGCAACCCGCTACAGTTAGGTTTTGGTGAGGTATGCCAAGTATGGATGGGGATGGAATGATGGATGTGGCAGAAGAACTGGCACCTGGACCATTGGATGGCATCCGTGTGCTGGATTTTTCTATGTTTCTGGCGGGGCCATATTGCAGCCGGTTGATGGCCGACCTGGGCGCAGAGATTATTAAGGTTGAACCACCGGGAGGGGATTTTTTGCGCAATGCGCCCCCGGTCCGCGATGGCCACAGCGCCTATTTCGGGCACATGAATTGCGGCAAGAAAAGCCTAGCGCTGGACTTGAAGGATGATCAGGGCCGCGAAGTGATCCGCCGTCTGGTAAAAAACGTCGATGTGGTTCTGGAAAACTTCCGACCCGGTGTCATGGCGCGTCTGGGTTTGGATTACGATAGCCTGGCAATGCTAAAGCCCGATTTGATATTTTGTTCTGTTTCGGGCTATGGGCAGACCGGACCCGACGCGGGCAAGGCCGCCTTTGCGCCGATCATTCATGCCGCGTCGGGCTATGATCTGATCATGATGAAGTATCAAGGTGGTGGGGACCGGCCACCGCCGACCCGTTCCACCGTCGCAGATATTTTGGGCGCAACCCATGCCTTTGGTGCCATCAATGCGGCCCTGGTTCAGCGCCTGCGCACAGGCCGGGGGCAACACATCGATGTCGCCATGATGGACGCCATGCACAATATGCTGGCCTGCGAGTATCAGGCGGTGCAGATGGAGAATCCAGACAGCCCCATTGTGTTTTCGCCAATCCGCACCATAGACGGCTTTGTCATGGTGGCCCCGGTCAGCGCGGCGAACTTCACCGGTCTGGCCAAGGCAGCCGGTCAGCCGGAGCTGTTGGAAGATGAGCGTTTTGCCGAACCCAAAGCACGGGTTAGGAATTGGGATCTGTTGCTGGCTGAGGTGGAACGATGGTCCCTGACCCAAAGCACGGATGCCTGCGAAGCCGCGATAATGGAAATGGGCTGTCCATGCACCCGCTATCTGACCTTGGATCAGTCCATGGCAACGGCGCAGACTGCAGCCCGTGGCGCGGCGGTTCCCATGGACGGTATGGATGATCCGTATCTTGTGGCCAATTGCCCGGCGCAATTTATAGGGGGCGATGTGGGTGTGCGGCCCTGGGTTGCCACGCTGGGCCAGCACAACGCTGAATTCTATGCCGAAGTGGGCCTGGATGAGGGTTAGAAGAGGCTTCTTCGGGCTGAAGGTAGGCTGTGGTTTGGGGGTATTCACACCTATTTGACGTGATATACTGGTCGACATGATTACCGGCAAACGCATCCTGTTGATTATCAGCGGCGGCATCGCTGCTTATAAATCGCTCGCCCTGATCCGCCGCCTCAAAGAACGGGGTGCGTCCGTGCGCTGTGTTTTGACGAGCGGCGGCGCGCAGTTCGTAACGCCCTTGTCCGTGGCGGCCCTGTCAGAAGACGCAGTCTATCAGGATCTGTTTTCCCTGAAGGATGAGAGTGAGATGGGCCACATCCGCCTTTCCCGCGAGGCTGATTTGCTTGTTGTTGCCCCCGCCAGTGCAGATCTGATGGCAAAAATGGCGAATGGTCATGCCAACGATTTGGCCTCCACCATTTTGTTGGCAACGGACAAGCCGGTCCTGATTGCCCCTGCCATGAACACTCGCATGTGGGACCATCCGGCAACGCAGAGGAATTTTCAGACATTGATTGGGGATGGTTTGCATGCCATCGGGCCCGGTGCCGGTGATCTGGCCTGTGGCGAAGTCGGTTCGGGCCGTATGTCGGAGCCGTTGGAGATCGTCGCTGCAATTGAGGGTATTTTGAGTGGCGGGCCAGATACCTTGCACGGGCGGCCCCTACAGGGACGGCGGGCCATCGTCACTTCCGGCCCGACGTACGAGGCGATTGACCCGGTGCGCTATCTGGCCAACAGATCCTCCGGCAAACAGGGCCATGCCATTGCCGCTGCCCTGGCGGACCTAGGCGCCGAAGTGGTCTTGGTCGCGGGGCCTAATAATCTGGCGGACCCGACAGGTGTCACAGTGCGGGATATCGAATCCGCTGCGCAGATGCTGGCGGCCTGCGAAAGCGCGCTGCCTGCCGATATTGCTGTTTGTGCTGCTGCTGTCGCCGATTGGCGCGTGGCGGGTGAGGCGGAACAGAAAATGAAAAAGGACGGCAGCGGTCAACCGCCCGCTCTGAACCTTGTTGAAAATCCGGATATCCTGGCGACGTTAAGCAAGCTGAACGGCACACGGCCGGGCCTTGTCGTGGGTTTTTCCGCCGAAACCGAAACAGTGGTCGAACATGCACGGGCCAAGCGGGCGCGCAAAGGCTGTGATTGGATCGTCGCCAATGATGTGGGGGCCGGCACCGGCGTCATGGGGGGGGATCAGAACACGGTTCATCTAATCACCGCTGATGGTGAGGAAAATTGGCCCACCATGGCCAAGGACGCTGTCGCGACGGCGTTGGCCCGGCGTATCGCCGAATTCTTTGATGCTGACTTCGACGCAGACTAGACTTATGCCAATTATTGACAAGATTGCTGTCCCGGTTTTGCGTTTGCCCCATGGTGGTGACCTGGCGCTGCCTGCGCGGGCCACGCTGGACAGTGCGGGCATGGATCTCCTTGCAGCTGTTGGCGACGATGTGGTGTTGCCGCCGGGCGGACGGGCGTTGATCCCGACCGGTCTATCCCTGGCATTGCCATCCGGCTATGAAGGGCAGGTGCGGCCCCGTTCGGGCCTGGCGCTTAAGCATGGTGTCACCGTGTTGAACGCGCCGGGCACCCTCGATGCCGATTATCGGGGCGAGGTTGGCGTTATTCTGATCAATCATGGTGAGGTGCCGTTCACGGTACGCCGTGGCGAACGTATTGCCCAATTGGTGATTGCCCGGTTGGTCAATGCGGTCCTGGAAGACGTCACCGAACTGCCCGATACCGAACGAGGTTCGGGTGGGTTTGGTTCGACAGGATCAGGTAATTTGTAATGTTGCGACTGTCTCGCAAAACCATGTACGTGCTGGAAGCGGTCCTGGATATCGCCTGCCATGCCCGACCCGATCCCGTGCAATCGAAAGACATCGCCAAACGCCAGGGCATCCCCCAGCGTTATCTGGAAGGCGCGTTGCAGCATTTGGTGCGGGCGGGCATCCTGCGTGGCGTACGCGGGCCAAGGGGGGGGTATCGCCTGGCCAGGGAACGTCGGCGCATCACTGTGGCCGAGATCATTCGCCTGATGGATGGCATGGATGGCATGGATGGTCCTGGCGAGGATTGGGCGGATCTTGCCGGCTCTCCCCTGGGGCTGGCCGTAGTGCAGCCTTTGTGGCAGGAATTGCATGACGAGATGCTGACCCGGCTGGAAGGTGTCAGTGTCGAAGATTTGTTTCGCCAGGCGCGTGAAGCAGGCGTTGTCGAAGGCAGCAGTGCGTCCGGCACGCCCGGTACGACAAGCCCACGGCAACGGGGCGCAGATTTTGATATCTGATACTTTGATAGGTTGGTAAGCCGACACGCCATGGAAAATTCAAGCAATAGAACGGCACGTCGCACCCCGAGACAGACTGTGGGGCGAGGTCAGGTATACGACTCGATTATCGATACAATCGGGAACACGCCCTTGGTGCGGCTGTCCCGACTGCAGGCGGACGCGGGGGTGGGGGCGGAAATTCTGGCTAAGTTGGAGTTTTTCAATCCCCTTGCCTCAGTCAAGGACCGTATCGGCGTTGCCATGATAGAGGCTATGGAACAGGCTGGCGTCATAGGACCGGATACGGTGTTGGTTGAACCGACCTCTGGCAACACCGGCATCGCACTGGCCTTCGTCGCAGCGGCCAAGGGTTATCGCATTATCCTGACCATGCCCGAATCCATGTCCATAGAGCGGAGGCGCATGCTGCTCCTGCTCGGGGCCGAGCTGGTGCTGACACCGGCGGAGGATGGCATTAATGGGGCCATCCGGCGGGCCGAGGAAATCGTTGCCGCGTTGCCTGATGCAGCGATCCCGCAGCAGTTTGAGAATGCCGCCAACCCGGAAATTCACCGCACCACAACGGCGCAGGAGATCTGGAACGATACCGCCGGTGCCGTCGATATCATCGTCGCAGGCGTCGGGACGGGGGGGACCATTACGGGCATTGGAGAAGTTTTGAAACATCATAAGCCCGATTTGTGGATGGTCGCGGTGGAACCCGAAGACAGCCCTGTCCTTTCGGGCGGTGAGCCCGGACCGCACAAAATTCAGGGCATTGGCGCAGGTATCATTCCGGGGGTGTTGAACCGTGATGTCGTGGACGAAGTTTTGACCATCGGCAACGAAACCGCGTTCGAGACCGCCCGCCGGGTGGCCGCACTGGAAGGTTTGCCGGTCGGCATATCGTCAGGTGCCGCCCTGGCTGCAGCCATTGAGGTGGCGGAGCGAAAAGAGAACGAGGGCAAGACAATCGTCGTCATCGTGCCGTCATTTGCTGAACGCTATTTGTCGACACCATTGTTTGAGGGCATGGCATGACCGATCTTAAAACCGGCCTCGGTGAAGCTCAGATCGAACGCTACGCCCGCCATATCGTGTTGCAGGAGGTCGGCGGCGTCGGCCAGGAAAAATTACTGAGGGCGAAAGTGCTGGTCGTGGGGGCTGGTGGCCTTGGCTCCCCATTATTGATGTATCTCGCTGCAGCAGGCGTTGGCACCATTGGTGTCGTCGATGATGATATCGTCTCTCTCTCCAACCTGCAGCGCCAAATCGCTCATGGCACACCGGATATTGGCCGGGCGAAGGTGGAAAGCGGGCGGGACCGCGCTGCTGCGTTAAATCCAGATGTAACGTATCGCCCTTATCAGATACGCGTGAACCCGGGTAACGTCATGGACTTGCTGGCGGACTACGACATCATCGCTGATGGTTCGGATAATTTTGATACCCGGTTTCTGTTGAATGACGCCTGTTATCTGGCAAAAAAGACTTTGGTCTCTGCCGCCGTACTGCGGTTCGATGGCCAGTTGTCTACCTATAAGGCCTATCAAGGCCCGCCTCATCCCTGCTATCGCTGTATATTTCCGGAACCACCGCCCGAGGGTGCCATTCCATCCTGCTCGCAAGGCGGTGTGCTGGGTGCCATGGCGGGGATTATGGGCACCATGCAGGCCACGGAAGTATTAAAAGAGATATTGGGACTTGGGCAAAGTATGTCGGGTAGGCTGTTAATTCATGATGGATTGGCGGGCGAGGTGCGAACGATTCGCGTTAAACCCGATCCCTCCTGTGCCCTGTGTGGTGAGAGCCCAAGTATTCACGACTTGAAGGCGCACGAGGCGTAATGGAATATTTCCGAGTAATTGGTTGGTCTGCAAAATAATCTGGCATTTTCTTTAGAATTCCACAGGTTTTGTTTGCCATAACTGGTTAATGTACGCTATGCACCTTGCATCACAAGAGGGCGCTTTTCTTTGGGGGAGCGCCACATTTTTTTCACCGCGTTGATGTTGCTCCATTCAATGTAACTTAAATCGATGTGCCTGTTGCATGCAGATCTACCTTCCGATCGCTGAACTGTCCGTGAACGTCTTCCTCTTTCTTGGTATGGGGGCGGGCGTTGGATTTTTATCGGGGTTATTTGGCGTTGGTGGCGGCTTCCTGATGACGCCGTTATTGATTTTTGCGGGCATACCACCCGTTGTTGCCGTGGCGACAGAGGCCAACCAGATCGTCGCATCGTCCGTATCCGGTGCCCTGGCCCATTGGCGTCGGGGCAACGTTGATATCAAAATGGGCGTGGTCCTGCTGATCGGCGGCTTTATCGGCTCTACGATCGGGGTCTGGGTCTTTACGTTGCTGCAGGGGCTGGGTCAGATTGATTTGGTCATTCGGCTGTCCTATGTGGTGTTCCTCGGGATCATTGGCGCATTGATGCTGGTGGAAAGCCTGCGTGCCATATCCCGAAAGCGAAAGCCCGGCGGCAAGCGGCGCAAATTGCACCAGCATAATTGGCTGCATGGTTTGCCGTTTAAGATGCGGTTTCGCAGCTCCAAACTCTATATCTCGGCTCTGTTACCCCTTGGTGTCGGCATCTTTGGCGGCATTTTGGCGGCCATCATGGGCGTTGGTGGTGGCTTTGTCATGGTGCCGGCAATGATCTATCTGCTCGGCATGCCAACAGCCATGGTCGTAGGCACATCGTTGTTTCAGATTATCTTTGTCACCGCCAATGTCACCTTCCTTCAGGCTTGGCAAAACCAAACGGTCGATATTTTCCTCGCCCTCCTGTTGATGACCGGCGGGGTCATTGGGGCCCAGTTGGGGACGCGGGCCGGGGCCAAGCTGCCGGGCGAACAATTACGCAGTATGCTGGCGTTGATCGTTCTGGGGGTCTGTGCGCGATTGGCCTATGAATTGCTGGTCCGGCCTGATGATCTGTTTTCCATCGGTGCGGCTATGGGGCACGGCTAATGGTCTGGATGGCGAAAATCATCCAAGCAAACGGTCGTCATCTACGCCGACGCCTCCTCCTATTGATAACAATTCTGGCCCTGAATAGTTTTGCAGGCTTTACCGCGCCTGTGATGGCCCAGGCCGTGGTGGCGGATCTGTCGGACCATTTGATTGCGGTGACAACGGGTTTCGCCGGTACGAAGCTGTTACTGTTTGGGGCCATTGAAGGTGAGGCTGCGGATGTGGTCGTCGTTGTCCGCGGCCCGGGCGAGGAAATTGTCGTGCGGCGTAAGGAGCGTCTGGGCGGCATCTGGATCAATCGACACAAGTTGGTTTTCGGTGGTGTGCCCGCCTTTTACCATCTTGCCAGCACCCAGCCCCTGGAAGATATCGCAACCGACCGTATTCTGGCCCGCCATGATATTGGCCTGGATCATATCCGCCTGCAAAACCCCGACGGCACGAATGGTGAATTATCGGAATTCCGCGATGCCTTGATCCGCAACAAGCAGCGCATTGGCTTGTATCCGAAAACCAATGGCCAGATTACGTTGCTGGGTAATCGCCTGTTCCGCAGTGATATCTACTTCCCCTCCAACGTGCCGACGGGAACTTATAATGTGACGGTTTACCTGATGCGCAACAGCAAGGTAATTTCCGCGCAGACAACGCCGCTTGTCGTTTCCAAGATAGGTTTCGGGGCCGAGACATTCGCCTTTGCCCATTCTCATTCAGCAATTTACGGGATTATCGCCCTGGCCCTGGCGTTGTTCGCCGGTTGGTTCGCAGGGTGGGTGTTCAAACGGTCCTGATGATAAAGCCCGGGCCCGGGCAGTCTGTCAAAAAACTTAAGCGGTGGGTGTTGCGGCCTCATTGGTCCCATCAGGGGCATCGCTATGTTCGTTTCCGGGGCCTGAATTGCCTAAATGGTAAGGCACACGTTCACACTTATCCATAATTTCCAGATAATCGAGATCGCCCTGGGGGAAGTTCGTCGCGGAAATTGCGACGTCAGGGCTGATACTGATCTGGTCAAAGATGACTGTAAGGTTCGGTGCCTGCTCTCCAATCCGTTCTGCCACGGGGATGCATTTGTCCCAGTTTGTATGCTGTAACATGACGCAAAATGTATCATCAGACAGGCGCGAGACCAGGTCGGATGTGCGCGCAACCTTGCTTAACAACTCTGCCAGGCTTGCCATCATCGTCTCCGTCGGATTAAAGCCGACAGATGCCAATGTGGCGTCATAGTTGTTGACCTGAACATATAAAAGTGCGCCTTCCTTCTTTGCGCGCAGGCTTTCAGCCACGACGACGCGAAAGAATTCCCGGAAGCTGGCGTTATTTACGACACCTGTGGAAATATCCATGCCCGCGCCTTCACGCAGCATATCCTCCATATTCAGCAGCCGCTTGCCGGCCTTGATCCGTAATTGCATTTCAGCTGTATTGAGCGGCTTGCCCAAATAGTCGTCGGCACCCGCCTCAAGGCAGGCCATAACGTCTGATTTGTCGGAGAAATCAGCGTAAAAAATAATGTAGGTATAACGCGGTCGCAACAAATTTCGGATGCGCCGGCATAATTCCAATCCGTCGATGCTCGGCAGGTCATCGTCCATGATCACCATGCGGAAAGGTTCTTTCGCGATCAACTTATAGGCCGCTGCGCCATCATGTTCGACGGTGACGCGGTGACCCCATTTTTCCAACTTCGATTTCAAAAGCCGGGAAAATAACGGATCCGGATCAACAACCAGGACTTTCATCGTTCGTGATCCCTTTGCGCCATGGTCAATTCATTGCGATCAATCTGGGCGTTCGCCTGGGCAACAAGCCGGGCGATTACGCCGATTATTCCTCTGCCGGTGCTTGACCTAGCCCGCATTATTCATGGCGGCCATGAGGTTTGCATGGGGCGCGTGATATC
>JAPKBD010000181.1 GCA_028824965.1 Alphaproteobacteria bacterium
CGTCGTATTCCTCCTCAAAAGGATGGAATACACCTTAACCTACCGTCCAATTTTCCCGGACCACCTCACATCATGCATAATATTCTTACATTTCTGAAGCCGTAGCGATAATAAGTCTCAGCGCAAGCAAAAACTAGATCTGTTTCATATAGTTGCCGAATTTCTTTAATTCCTGATTAACTATAACACAACGCGCGAGATGCCGGCCTTCCCATAATTGGACAAGCTAAATTGACGTTGACGTTAACGTCAATTATCATAGTGGCTTGAAGTGTAACATCGGCGACCACTGCAAGAGGCGAATTCATGTCGGGTCCAAAAGAGGCGCAACAAGCAGCTGAATTGACCTATACCATAAGTGAACTTGCCGCAGAATTTGGCATTACGGCAAGGGCGATCCGATTTTATGAAGATCAAGATTTGCTGCAGCCCGAACGCGATGGCATCAAGCGGGTCTACCTTCGCCGCGATCGGGGCCGGCTGAAGTTGATTTTGCGTGGCAAACGCGTGGGCTTTTCCCTCTCTGACATCGGCGAGATGCTGGCTCTTTATGATCCAAACAACGAGAGCCGGGAACAGTTGAAACTAACACTGGGAAAAAGCCGCGATCGCCTGGCTATTTTGCGCCGACAACGCCAGGATATAGACGAAGTTATCGCAGAGCTGGAAGACGGGTGCCGACAGATCAGCGACCTCATGGAAACACAGACAGAGACCTCATAACTGCGACGCCAAATATAACAGGACGATGGAGTATACGACCATGTCAAATTCCTACCCCAATCTGCTCAGGCCCCTGGACCTTGGCTTCACCACATTGCGCAATCGTGTGATGATGGGGTCTATGCATACGGGGTTGGAGGAGCACGCGGATGGTTTTCAACGCATGGCTCGGTTTTTTGGCGAACGGGCAGCAGGTCAGGCCGGTTTGATTGTGACGGGCGGTTTCGCCCCCAACCAAGCCGGTAATCTTGGCCCCCTGGACGCGACGCTGGACGGCAAGGAGGATGGCCATCGCTTGATCACCGATGCTGTGCACCAGGCAGACGGCAAGATCCTCCTTCAAGTCCTGCATGGTGGCCGCTATGCCCGCCGCCCGGATGCGGTGGCACCTTCCGCAATCGCATCCCGCATAAACCCCATCACACCGCGCGCGATGGAAGGCGATGAAATTCTGCAAACTATTGAGGATTTCGCCATTTGCGCCCAGCGGGCCCGGGATGCAGGCTATGACGGTGTTGAGATCATGGGTTCGGAAGGCTATCTGATTACCCAATTTATTTCGACCCGCACCAACCAGCGGGACGACGTTTGGGGCGGCAGCTTTGAAAATCGCATTCGCTTCCCTGTAGACGTTTTGCGCCGGACGCGGGAGGTCTGCGGTAAAGACTTTATCATTCTCTATCGCCTCTCCGTCCTGGACCTGGTTGAAGGCGGGTTAAGTTGGGACGAGACGGTGAAGCTGGCCCAGGCCCTGGAAGCCGCCGGTGCGACCATGTTCAATTCCGGCGTCGGTTGGCACGAGGCACTGATCCCCACAATCATGCATTCCGTGCCCCGCGGTGCCTTCACCTGGGCCACGGCCCGGCTGATGGGCAAAGTCGGCGTGCCGATCATTGCCTCCAACCGGATCAACAACCCGGATCAGGCAGAAGCGTTAATCACAGCAGGTGATGCGGACATGGTTTCCATGGCGCGGCCTTTTCTGGCGGATGCGGATATTGTTGCTAAAACCATCGCCGGCAAGACGGATCAGATCAACACCTGCATCGGCTGCAACCAGGGCTGTCTGGACTACATCTTTAAAGGCAAGGTTAGTACCTGCCTGGTCAATCCCCGCGCCTGTTCCGAGACGGAGTTCGAAATCACCCCGGCGCAGACCACAAAAAACATCGCCGTCGTCGGCGCAGGGCCGGGTGGCCTGTCTTATGCCATCACGGCTGCTGAACGCGGCCAGAAGGTCACCATCTATGAAGGATCGGGCCGCATCGGCGGGCAGTTCAACATGGCCATGGCGGTCCCCGGCAAAGAGGAATATGGCGAGACTATTCGTTATTGGGGCAGCCAGATCGATCGCCTGGGCATCACACTCAACTTGAACCACCGCGCCACCGTCGATGAATTGCGAACGGGTGGCTTTGATGAAGTCATCCTGGCCACGGGCGTGACACCGCGCAGCCTGGATTTACCCGGTAGCGATCATGCCAGCGTTCTGTCCTATGTGGACGTGCTGCAAAATGGCGCACAGGTGGGCAGCCGGGTTGCCATCATTGGCGCAGGCGGCATCGGCTTTGACGTTGCGGAATTCCTCAGCCACGGAGACGGTGCCCATGACGGCCCTCGGGACCCGGCAGCACCTGATATTGAGGCCTGGCTGACCCAGTGGGGCATCGACCGACATTCTGACGGCGGCCTGTCACCAAACGGCCCGGCCATGACGTCGCCGCGGGCCATCACTTTATTGCAGCGCAAGGCGCAGTCTTTGGGCCGTGGCCTTGGCCTGACCACCGGCTGGGCCATTCGGGCGGAATTAAATATGAAGGGCGTGGAAATGATCGGCGGTGTCAGCTATCGCAAAATTGATGATGCGGGGCTACATATCACCGTCGATGGCGAAGATCGGGTGGTGGCGGTGGACAACGTAATCATCTGCGCCGGCCAGGAGGAACAGCGGGAGCTTTATGACGAATTGGCTGCGGCTGGGATAAGGGTGCATCTGATCGGCGGTGCGGACAAAGCGGGTGAACTGGATGCCCTGCGCGCCATTGAACAAGGTATGCGTCTGGCCGCTGCGGCATAGTCGTTACGAATTTAGGGAAAAAGGGTAGGTAGAGTTATGGCTGTTATTGAACGAACATTATTTGATTCCGATCACGAAATATTCCGCGACACAGTGCGCCGTTTTGTTGCAGAAGAAATTACGCCGAACCATGCACAGTGGGAAAAAGACGGCATGATCAGCCGCGATGCCTGGCTAAAGGCGGGCGCGTTGGGCCTGCTATGTGCCTCCATGCCGGAAGAATACGGCGGCGGTGGCGTCGACCGTACCTACAGCATCGTGTTGTTAGAGGAGCTGGCCCGCGCCGGTGCGACGGGTCCGGGGTTTGGTCTGCATTCGGAAATCGTGGCCCCCTATATTAACCGCTATGGCTCGGAAGATCTGAAGCGGAAATTCCTGCCAAAAATGGCCAAGGGTGAAATGATCGGTGCCATCGCCATGACGGAACCGGGCACCGGCAGTGACCTTCAGGCCGTGCGCACCACCGCCATAAAAGACGGCAACGAATTGGTCATCAACGGCTCCAAAACCTTCATCACCAATGGTGCTATGTCCGATGTTGTTATCGTGGTCTGCAAAACGGACCCCGACGCCGGTGCCAAGGGCACCTCGTTGGTATTGGTGGAAGCCGACCGGGACGGTTTTCGCAAGGGCCGCAATTTGGAGAAAATCGGCCTAAAGGCGCAAGACACCTCCGAATTGTTCTTTGATGATGTGCGCGTGCCTATGACCAACTTGCTGGGCGAAGAAGGCAAAGGCTTCATCTATCTGATGCAGGAGTTGGCGTGGGAGCGGTTGCAGCTTTCAATCTCCGCCGTTGCCAACACCGAGGCGGCGGTGCAATGGACCATCGATTACACAAAGCAACGGGAAGCCTTTGGCCAACCGATCATCGATTTCCAGAACACCCGCTTCAAACTGGCGGAAGCTAAAACCCAGGCCACCGTGGCCCGGATTTTCGTGGACAAACTGATCGGCCTGATGCTGGAAGATAAGCTGGACCCGGAAACCGCTGCCATGGCGAAATGGTGGACGTCTGACACCCAATGCAAGGTGATCGATGCCTGCCTGCAATTGCACGGCGGCTACGGCTATATGTGGGAATTCCCCATCGCACGCGCCTGGGCCGATGCCCGCATCCAACCCATCTATGCAGGCACCAACGAGATCATGAAGGAGATCATCGGCCGGGGGCTTTAAGATGAGCTAATTTATCGGCTCACTGTTTCGTAGCCCTGGATGCACGGGTCAAGCCCGCGCATGACAATTCGGGCTGTTTTTAGCCCTTTTTCGACACATATTCGTCATTGCCGGGCTTGACCCGGCAATCCATCTCGCCACCTACCAAGACCCCGCCAGTAAAATCATGTCTCGGGGAGCGTCAAATGTTGATTTTCAAATAAATTCAAGGGCCTACGACAGACGCCTCAATTTAAACCGGACAGTAGTGGGCTCGACCCGGTAATCCATGCCGATGCTCGTCAGATGAGCCCTCACCCCAATTCGTCGAACGTCGCAATCCGGTGTATGTGATGGATGTTGATGACGCGTTCCTGGAACAGCCAGGTGCCGCCGATCTTGGACAATTTGTCGTCGTAGCGGCCTGAGGAAACCTGCAGCTCGTTTGTGTCTTCAATGACAGTGGACGAGTCCAGGTAGCAGGTGCAGGTCGCGGTATTGCCGTCGATGGTGATGAACGGCACGGAGATTTTGTGCCGGCGGTGACGGCGGTGGGTGCGGACCTCCACGTCATAGGCTTCGTACCAGGCGCTGATCGCCGCGCGGCCTTCGAATTCTCCGTTATTTTGATAGGGCGTGCGCAGTAGCGCGTCATCGGCGAACAGAGCGACAATTTCATCCACGCTGCCCCGGTCCACCAAATGGCAGTACTGGTTCAGGCATTGCGTGATGGCCAGGTTGTCGGCGACGGGCTGATCCGGTCCGGCTACCACTTTGAACCTATCGTCGGGCATCGTCATTCTCCTTCGCGGGGCTTGTTCTGCAATTCCTCATCTGAAATATCGCCTTGTGACCATTCACCCTTCGCGAGACGTTCGGCGGCGACGGCGGCGATTTCCTGGCGCAGTGTGGGCTCCGTCTCCATCAGACCGTGGAAGTCGCTTTTCATCAACAGCATCAGGCGGCACTCGGTCAGGGCATAGGCATGCGCCCGGCGTTCGGTATCATGCAACAGGGCGATCTCACCAAAGAAATCGCCCTCCTCCAATGTCACCCGATGGTCGTCGATGTCGACAACGACTTCACCGCCGACCACGAAGTACATACAATCCGCCGGCTGGCCACGATGGGCGATTTCGTAACCCGCCGGTACGGATTTCGACCGCAACAGCCCACCGATCTTGGCCAACACCACCGGCTCCAATTTGGCAAACAATGGCACACGCGCGACCATACCCCAGGTGATAACGAAATCCCGCCGACGGCTTTCGTTGGTGAAACCCGCCGCGATAATGGCAATGGGCAGGGCATACATGGCAACGCCCAACAATGTCACCAAGCCGCCAAAGAACCGGCCCAGGGCTGTGATGGGCACAACATCGCCGTAGCCCACTGTGGACAGCGTCGCCGATGCCCACCACATGGCAGCGGGGATGGAACCAAAGGCTTCCGGTTGTGCCGCCCCTTCAATGATTGTCATGACCGAGGCAGAGAGCATCAACAGGCCGAACATGATGATGCCCACGGCGCCCAAGGCCCGGCGTTCTTCATACAGGACCCGGCCCAGGGTGATGATGGTGGGGGAATAGCGGGCCAGCTTTAACAGGCGCAAAAGCCGGAATATGCGCAGAAAACGCAGGTCCACACCCAGAATACTGACAATCAACGAAGGCAAGATCGCCAACAAGTCGATGATCATGAAGGGGGAGCGGGCATAGCGCCAACGCGCCTCACCTGGCCGTAATCGTTTCAGCGGCGGGTGTTCCGTACAGACCCACAGGCGGGCCAGATACTCAGCCGAGAATATTGCCAAAGACGTCAGGTCAAAGGCTTTGAACATCGGGCCGTATACGGCGTCGATCCGGGGCACGGATTCCAATGCTACAGCAACGACGTTGGCAACGATTAGCAGACCTAGAAAAATATCAACGCATCGTTGGCTGGCGGTGGTGCGATTGCCGCCTTCAAGCAGATCATACAGTCGTTGTTTGATCGCCATTGCCCAGCCTATCTACCTAGTTTTGTGTGCGACTAGCCGGACGCGGCTGCCGCAATCGCCTTTTCTATCGCTGCAATGGCGGCATCCGCTGCATCCCCATTCGGCCCACCCGCCTGGGCCATATCAGGCCGGCCACCGCCGCCCTTACCGCCCACAGCGCCTGCGCCGACGCGAACCAGGTCGACGGCGCTGATACGATCCGTCAAATCGTCGGTGACACCGATAGTCAGGGCCGCCTTACCATCGTTCACACCAATAAAGGCCACAACGCCGGAGCCGAGTTTTTTCTTTGCCGCATCGACCATGCCGCGCAGTTCCTTGGCCGGTACACCGTCCAGACATCGACCCGAAAAGACGACCCCGGCAATATCCTTAGTTCCATCGCTGCCGTCGCCGTTACCTTCACCGCCGCCACCAATGCTACCGAGGGCCAGAGCCTGACGCGCCTGGCTCAAATCCCGCTCCAGCTTCTTACGCTCTTCCAACAACGCACTGATGCGCTCCGGCAGATCCGCTGGCGTGGTTTTCAAAACATCTGCCGCCGCACGCAATTGGCTGTCTTGGCGATGAAAATGATCCAAGGCGGCAGCACCTGTCAGCGCCTCAATGCGCCGCACGCCGGCTGCGACCGCACTTTCGCTAATCACGGTGAAGGCACCAATATCACCTGTGTTGTGAACATGAGTGCCGCCGCAAAGTTCCGTCGAGAAAGATTGATCATCGCCAGAGCCCCCGGAGCCCATCGTGACAACGCGAACCTCATCGCCATATTTTTCGCCGAACAGGGCCAAGGCCCCTTGCTCCACCGCCTCGTCCGGGGTCATTTGCCCGGTACGTACGGCTGTGTTCACACGGATCTGCTCGTTCACATCCCGCTCCACCAACGCCAAAGCCTCCGGCTTCACCGCTTCGGGGTGGGAGATATCAAACCGCAGACGATCAGGTGCCACCATGGAACCTTTTTGCGTCACATGGGCACCAAGGTGATTACGCAGCGCGGCGTGGAGCAAATGGGTCGCCGAATGATTGGCGCGGAGTTGGCAGCGCCGTTCACTATTCACAACCATCTCTACCGCATCACCAATTTTCAAGCTGCCGCTTTCCACGACGCCACGATGAACATGCAATTCCGCCACCCGCTTTTGTGTATCCGTGATCTTGACTACAAGACCACCAGAACCATCTGTACCTTTCATATAACCCGCATCGCCCTGCTGGCCACCGGATTCCCCATAAAACGGCGTTTGATTGACCAGAATGGAAACCTCCGCGCCGGGCCCGGCCTCATCGACCCGCGCACCATCAACGACCAAGGCCTGAACCACACCCTCGGCTTGATCCTTGTCATAGCCGAGGAATTCCGTCGCGCCGAGCTCTTCCCGCAATTCAAACCAGATCTTATCTGTGCCGGCATCCCCCGATCCGGACCAGCTGGCCCGCGCCTCTGCCTTCTGCCGCTCCATCGCGGCATCAAAGCCGTCCGTATCTACGGCCCGGTTTTGGCCACGCATAACATCCTGGGTCAGATCCAGGGGGAAGCCATAGGTATCATAAAGGCGGAACGCGACGTCACCCGGCAGGGCCTTACCCTCCCCCAGCTTGTCAGTTTCGCCCATCAACAGGCCCAGGCCACGGTCCAGGGTCAAGCCAAAGCGTTTTTCCTCACCGCGCAGGGTTTCGGTGATCAACGCTTCGGCCCGGACAAGTTCGGGGAAGTGCTGACCCATTTTACCGACCAAGGTGGGGACCAGACGCCACAGCAAGGGGTCCGTCGCACCCATCATATGGGCATGACGCATGGCCCGGCGCATGATCCGGCGCAGCACATAGCCGCGACCTTCGTTGGACGGTAAGACGCCGTCTGCGATCAAAAAGGATGATGCCCGCAGATGATCGGCGATCACCTTGTGGCCGGATTTGTGCGGACCTTCGATGGGAATATTGGTGATATCGGCGGAGGCATCCATGATCGTGCGCAACAGATCGATATCGTAATTGTCGTGGGTGCCCTGCAACAAGGCGGTCAGACGTTCCAGCCCCATGCCTGTGTCGATGGAGGGTTTAGGCAGGTCCACACGCTCATCCGCACTCATCTGCTCATACTGCATGAAGACCAGGTTCCAGATCTCGATGAACCGGTCGCCATCTTCATCCGGGCTGCCGGGAGGGCCGCCGGGAATGTTGGGACCGTGATCAAAAAATATCTCGGAACAAGGCCCGCAGGGACCCGTATCACCCATGGCCCAGAAATTATCCGACGTCGCAATGCGGATAATCCGCTCTTCGGGCAGGCCGGCAATCTTGCGCCACAAATCGAACGCCTGGTCATCATCATGATAAACCGTGACCAACAAGCGGTCCTTGTCCAGGCCGTATTCTTTTGTGATCAAGTTCCAGGCCAGCTCTATCGCCTGATCTTTGAAGTAGTCACCGAAGGAGAAATTGCCCAGCATCTCAAAAAATGTGTGGTGGCGGGCGGTGTAGCCCACGTTATCCAAATCGTTGTGTTTACCCCCCGCGCGCACGCATTTCTGTGATGTAACGGCGCGGTTATAGGGCCGGCTTTCGGCACCGGTGAAGACGTTCTTGAACTGCACCATGCCCGCATTGGTGAACATCAAGGTGGG
>JAPKBD010000182.1 GCA_028824965.1 Alphaproteobacteria bacterium
AACGTTGCAATGGGGTTTCGTACGCTCAAATTTTGCCTTCGCCATTCGCTTAGTCTCCGACCGTGCCTAATTCAAATCGTCTAATTCAAACCGTCTACTTCAAAACTCTGTCGCTACTGCCCACCGATACCAGCCCCGAACCAACAACCTACCAACGCCGCACCAGCACCTGTTGGGCTGGAGCGGGTGGCGGGGATCGAACCCGCATAACCAGCTTGGAAGGCTGGGGCTCTACCATTGAGCTACACCCGCGAAAGCCCAACACTTTATAACCGGCATCAAATCGTAACCGATATTGGGGTTAACTCGAGATCAACGCCAACAAACCTAGCTTTCGTCGCAGTAACATAACCGCTACGCGTAATTCAGGTGCTTGTGGTGGTGGAGGGGGTTGGATTCGAACCAACGTAGGCATAGCCAGCGGGTTTACAGCCCGCCCCTTTTAACCACTCGGGCACCCCTCCGCACACAAAAAACCGCCACGCGCGACGGTGGGCTGATATGTACCTTTCAACTACGCAAGTCAATGCATAAAAAGGACAAAATCGTATACGGTAACACTTTCATGTCAGCGAGAGGCTTATCTGGCCTGTGCCGCCCAGATAGCCGACGAGACAGACAACTATATCGCCATGTATATCGCCGGGCAGATTTGGCCAAAAAAATGGACCGCCTTCACCAAGATGCTCACAAGCATGATTGCATTACCGTCAGTGCCGCTTTATATGCGGTGCTATGGCAGGGCGCAAGAGATCAGGTGGAAAACACGGTGGCCGCCACGGCGGAAGCCGGGGCGGTGGACGGGAAGGTTGGGTCGAGGGTCGACCGGACCAGCCAACGGCGCGCCGTGGCCGGGAACGCTATGGTCCTTATTGGATCTACGGCGACCACGCGGTTGGTGCCGCCTGGAACAACCCTGACCGCATTATCAACCGGCTGCTATATACTGAAGATTCTGACCTGCCCGAGGGAGAGGTTGAGGATCGCCCAAAGCCGGAAATGGTGGATCGCCGGGGGCTGGAAGCGGTATTGCCCCTTGATGCCGTGCACCAAGGCTTGGCCGCCCAGGCCATGCCGCTTAGCAATCCGGACATTCTTGATATGTTGCCCAGCCCTGACAGTGACGGCGTCGTCCTGGTTCTGGATCAGATCAGCGACCCGCGAAATGTCGGCGCAATCCTGCGATCTGCCGCGGCGTTTAATGCGTTGGGCGTTGTCATGCAGGACCGTCACGCCCCGCCCGAAGGCGGCGCCCTTGCAAAGGCGGCCAGCGGCGCCTTGGAAACGGTCCCCTTATTCCGCATCAACAATCTGGCCAGGTGCCTGGAACAGTTGGCCGAAATGGGCTTCTGGCGTCACGGTCTGGCTATGGGAGAGGGGAAAGCCCTATCGGACACCTCCCTCACCGGAAAAGTCGCCCTGGTATTGGGTGCTGAAGGGTCCGGCCTGCGCCCCCTGACCCAAAAAAATTGCGATACCCTGGTGCATTTGCCCATGGCCCCCGCCATGGAAAGCCTGAATGTGTCGGCCACGGCTGCTATCGCGCTGTTTTTGACCTACCAAGCGAATTAAGGCGGAGCTGTCACGGGCATTTGAGGTGACGTGTCTTTTCTTTGTGACCCTTCGTGCCTATTTGAAGGGTATAAACGAAGGGAAGAGCAAGATCATGGCCGCACCGAAATCAATCCTTTATGCCGCATTTGTGGCATTGACCACCCCGCTTGCCCTGAACGTCAGCACCGCCACCGCAATGTCGATGCCGGATATGATGGATGTGAGCTGTTTGGCCCAGGACACCTTGAGCAAATATCTCGACCGGGCCTATGGCGAAGGCCGCATTATGCAGGCACAATTGGACAACGGCCATCAGGTTGAATTGTTCGCTTCCCGGCGAGGCACCTGGGCCCTTGTGGAGCTGATGCAGGACGGTCAAGGCTGTGTGCACGCATACGGAAAGCGTATGAAAGTGGATGGCGGCGGCTTACCTGGCCTGCACAGCCCCTCTTAAAGTCCGAAATAGCAATTCTTAGTTGGTGGGACAGCCGCCATCAGCCAAAGTTTGGTCTATTTTTATTTCACAATAATTTTTGTACTTAAATTGTTTTTATTTTTTTTCATGTAATTTATTGACAAGGGCAATTTCGGGTGTAAATATCAGATACGCTTCGAGACACGACTTATCGTGGCAGATATCTCGATTGGGCTTGGTTCACCGAAACGAACCTGCGGAAATTTGATTGGGCAGCTTGCAACCGCATCAACAATTGCTAAAGCGCCACGGGGAAATGCTCCGTGGGCCCTTTTTGAGGCCAAGAACGGAGCATTATTGTGTCTATACCTATCCCAAAGACTATTAAAAAAACTCAAATCACAACGGCCCAGGCTGTCACGGCTAATCGCCTATCAGACGGTGCCGTCGTCTACCTGACAGACCAGAACACATGGTCAGCAGAAATCGACGACTGCCAGATTGTGAATGATCAAGGCGTGGCAGAGAATTTTCTGTCCCTGACGCAAGAGCTTTCCGGGGGGCTTTCGGGCGGCGATCAGGTTGTCGGCACATACTTATTCAAGGTTCAACTGGACGGCGGACGCGCCCTCCCCCTCAGCAGGCGCGAGATCATTCGCACGACGGGGCCCAGCATCAGCTTTGGTGCCACCGCCGCGCCTAAGCAACCGCAAATATAAAACCAGGACATAAACGATGTGTCGTTACGATGAATTCGACCATGCTTTCGTTGCAGAGCGCGTGGACCAATTTCGCGGCCAAGTGGCCCGCCGGGTGGCAGGCGACCTAAGCGAGGATGAGTTTAAGCCCCTGCGCCTGATGAACGGTTTGTATCTGCAATTGCACGCCTACATGCTTCGGGTGGCCATTCCCTATGGCACCCTGTCGGCAACTCAGATGCGTATGCTGGCCCATATTGCCCGCACCTATGATCGCGGCTATGGCCATTTCACGACGCGGCAGAATATTCAATACAATTGGCCGGCACTGGCGGATGTCCCCGATATCCTGGACGATTTGGCCAGTGTTGAGATGCATGCCATTCAAACTTCGGGCAATTGCATTCGCAACACCACAGCTGACCCTTTGGCAGGCGTTGCAGCAGATGAAATTGAAGATCCACGGGTCTATGCGGAAATCATCCGGCAATGGTCGACCCTGCATCCAGAATTTTCCTTTCTGCCGCGAAAATTCAAGATTGCCGTCACCGGCGCCCCAAATGACCGGGCGGTGACCAGGGGCCATGATATCGGCCTGCGGATGCACCGTGATCTACAAGGCAACCCCAGCTTTGAGGTAATGGTCGGCGGCGGCCAGGGGCGCACGCCCATTCTGGCCAAGACTATTCGCAACTTCCTGCCCGTGGAGCATCTGCTGTCCTATCTGGAGGCCATTTTGCGGGTCTATAACCAGCTGGGCCGGCGGGACAATATCTACAAGGCGCGGATCAAGATCCTGGTGCAAAGCGAGGGCGAGGCCGCCTTTGCAGAGCAGGTGGAGGCGGAATGGCAGCAAATACACAATAACGCTCCTGGGGCGCTCGATTTGCCTGAGGCGGAGCGAAACCGTATTGCGGCCTATTTCGCGCCACACGGTTATGCGGACCTGCCCAAGCAGAGCCCTATTTTGGATGCCGCCCTGGACACGGACCCGGCCTTTGCCGCCTGGGTGGAAAGCAATGTCCAGGGCCATAAACAGCCCGGCTATGCCATCGCTACGATCTCATTAAAACCTCATGGCGGCATCCCCGGCGACGCCAGTGCTGGGCAGATGGACGCGGTCGCGGACCTGGCGGAACGCTACGGCTTTGACGAAATTCGCATCACCTATAAACAGAACCTGGTCCTGCCTGACGTGCCTAAGGCTGATCTACATACGGTGTGGCAGGAATTGGTGGATTTAGGTCTTGGCACGGCCAATGCCGGCCGGATCAGCGATATTATCGCCTGCCCCGGCCTGGATTATTGCAACCTGGCCAACGCCCGTTCGATCCCCATCGCCCAACGCATCTCGGAACGTTTCACGGATTTGCAGCGGGAGCGGGAGATCGGGGACCTAAGCCTGAATATCTCCGGCTGCATCAACGCCTGCGCCCATCACCATGTGGCCAACATCGGCATTCTCGGCGTCGATAAAAAGGGCGTGGAATATTACCAGATCACCCTGGGCGGCGTGGCGGATGAAAACGCCGCTATCGGCGCCGTCATTGGCCCGGCCTTTGAAGAACATCAAATCGCCGATGCGGTGGAAACAATTGTCGATGTCTATCTTAACGAACGGGAAACAGACGAACGTTTTATCGAAACCTATCAACGGGTCGGACCCCAACCTTTCAAGGAGAAGCTCTATGCCACTGATTAAGCACGGTACGCTGGTTGAAGATATCTGGCACGAAACCGATGACTTCGCCGATGTTCAGACCCTGGCCCCCCTGGGACCGGTCATTGTCACCCTTAACGTTTGGCGGCAACACCGGGCTGCCATTTTGGCATATGACGGCAGATTGGGCCTGCGCCTTGCGCCCGGCCAAACGCCTGACCTGGTGGCAGCCGACCTGCATCATTTTGAACTGGTGGAACTGGAATTCGCCAAATTCACAGACGGTCGGGCCTATTCCCACGCCCGCCTGCTGCGGGAACGGCATGGTTTTAAGGGTGAGCTTCGCGCGGTGGGAGAGGTCCTGCGGGATCAATTAAGCTTTATGCTGCGCTGCGGCTTTGACGCCTTCAGCCTGGAGACGGATCAACAGGCCGAGGCGCTGCTGGCCGCTGTCGACGAATTTGCCCACTGGTATCAGCCTGCCCCCGGTACTTCTGGCAGATTAGATCACCGCTCGACCATTCCAGCTTTGCGCCAAGGCGCTGGGAATTCTACCAATCGAGACACGGCTGGACGCGCCGCTACCTGGGCCTATTAGGTGCAAGCCCGAACCGCCAAAGTTTGCGTGTAGGTTAAACTTCTGGCCAACCGGGGCCCGTATCGGGTAAAAACCGCCTTTCACTGGCAGGGCCCTTGGGTGCCGCATGTAGCCAGATATGGGGGCGAACAAATGGAATACGCAGGTGACCTGGATGTCACGGAGGTCTGGAACCGGCTGTGGAATGAGCCGAGCGCAGTGCTGGTCGATGTCCGCACGGCAGCGGAATGGAATTATGTGGGCCTGCCCGATCTATCCAGCGTGAACCGGGAAGTGTTGTGCAAAGAATGGCAGTCCTATCCTGGCATGGACCGAAACGAAGAATTTTTGGCCGAAATTGAGGGCATTGGCATCCCCAAGGATGCACCCATCTTCCTCCTCTGTCGATCCGGCGTGCGCAGCAAAAACGCCGCCATATTGTTGACGGCGGCGGGGTTTGAAACCTGCTTCAACGTGACCGCCGGGTTTGAAGGCGACAAGGATGACAGCGGCCACCGGGGCAAAATAAACGGCTGGAAACATGCCGGACTGCCTTGGGGCCAAGGCTAGTACGATCGGTGACATTCGGGGAGTTCAGTAATTATGAGTAATGACAGAAATTCGGGTTGGCGGTCACGCACCCGCGCCGTACGGGCCGGACTGGATCGTTCGCCCCATGGTGAGACGTCGGAGGCGTTATTTCTGAATTCCGGCTTTGTCTATGACACAGCGGAACAGGCCGAGGCGCGCTTTTTGGGCGAAAACGAGGGCTACATCTATTCCCGCTATGGCAACCCCACCGTATCGATGTTTGAAGAACGCCTGGCACAATTGGATGGCTCTGAAGCTTGCTTTGCCACCGCATCCGGCATGGCAGCTGTGTTCGCAGCCCTGTTGTGTCAGCTGCAAAACGGCGATCACGTGGTCGCCTCCCGCGCGCTGTTCGGCTCCTGCCATTATATTCTGACGCAATTGCTGCCGCGCTATGGCATTGCGGTTGATCTGGTTGATGGTGCCGATCTGGGCCAATGGCAGGACAAAATCAAGGACGGCACAAAGGTGGTGTTTTTTGAAACACCGTCGAACCCCACCTTGGATCTGATCGATCTGAAAGCGGTCATTGATATGGCCCACAATGTCGGTGCCCGCGTGGTGGTCGACAATGTCTTTTCCACACCCGTTCTGCAACGACCTGCTGATTATGGTGCAGATGTGGTGGTCTATTCCGGCACCAAGCATATGGATGGCCAGGGCCGTGTCCTGGGCGGTGCGGTGCTGGGCAGCCAGGCCTTTATCGACGACCATCTGATGAATTTCATGCGCCATACAGGCCCGTCGATGAGTGCCTTTAACGCCTGGATCCTGTTAAAGGGTCTGGAGACGATGGAGCTGCGGTTGGCGGAACAATGCCGCAACGCCCTGACAATCGCAGGGATGCTGGAAAGCCACGACGCCGTCGAACGGGTGCTGTATCCCAGCTTGAAAAGCTTCCCGCAGTACGACCTTGCGCAACGCCAGATGACGGCCGGCGGCTCTGTCATCACATTCGACTTGCAAGGCGGCAAGGATGAGGCGTTTTCTTTCCTGAACGGCCTGGATATCGTCGATATTTCCAACAATCTGGGCGATGCGAAAAGCCTGATCACCCATCCCGCCACAACCACCCACCGCGCTGTTGGCCCCGAAGAACGCGCCAAGGTCGGCATTGGGGATGGCATGGTGCGCCTGTCCGTGGGCCTGGAAGATCCCGAAGACCTGATGGAAGATCTAAGCGCCGCCCTTAACAGTATCTAATGGGCGGCATCTAACATGCGGGCAATCCTGTGCCGGACCTACGGCGACTATCACGACATAAGCGTTGAAGATGTACCTGCGCCAAGCGGTGACTTAGCACCGGACATGGTGATGGTGGATATCGCCGCCGCCGGTCTGGGTTTTGCCAATGTGCTGTCTATTGCCGGCACCCATCAGAATTCACCGCCAGTACCTTTTATTCCCGGCACGGAAGCAGCCGGGACCATTCGCGCCGTGGCCGATAACATCACCCGGCTGATACCTGGCCAGCGGGTCGTCGCCTCCATGTCGTATGGTGCCTTTGCCGAGACGGTGGTGGCCCACGCCGACAATGTCTTTCCCATTCCGGATGAGCTTGATTTCGCCGCCGCGACAAATTTCCCCACTATCTATGCCACCGCTTATGCCTCCCTGGTCTGGCAGGCCCGTATGCAGCCAGGGGAAACCCTGCTGGTGCACGGCGCGGGGGGTGGCAGCGGCCTGGCCGCAGTTGATGTGGGCAAAGCCATGGGTGCGGAGGTCATTGCCACCGCAGGCGACAGCGCCAAGCTGGATGCTGCCAAATCGTTGGGTGCCGATCATCTGATCAACTATCGGGAAGGATCGTTCCGTGAGGCGGTCCTGGATTTAACCAAGGGCCGGGGCGCTGACGTCATCTTTGACCCTGTGGGGGGCGAGGTGTTCGGTCAATCCCTGCGCTGCATCGCACCGGAAGGGCGCATATTTCCCATTGGTTTCGCAGGCGGAACAATACCGCAAATCCCTGCCAACATCCTGCTGGTCAAGAATATCTCCGTCCACGGCATCTATTGGGGTTACTACGGCGGTTGGGCCAAACAGCCCCGTACGGCGGAGACCATCACACGGGTGCGCGATGCTATGGCCGCCCTGTCTGCCATGGTTGCCAAGGCTGACGGTCAGGCGGCTGGAAAATTGAACCCATTGGTACACGGTTGCTATGATTTATCGGACTTTGCGACAGCCCTTGACGTCATCACCGAACGCCGTGCCATCGGCAAGGTTGTGCTGACCACCAGAGACATTTTGGCCTAACGTGGAGGACGATTGTCGCAATATAGTTACAATTTATTAGTGCTTTTATGCGATTTCTATCGCTGCAACTCCAAAACTCAGGCGCAATTACGATCTGTCTATTGAAAGAAGGGCGAAGCCAGTTCAACCTATCGCAAAATGCGACACGGAGAGAAAAAAGCAATCTATGAGGAAACTGGGGCGATGAGAGAGGAGCTTATATTCCAGCTGTATGAGATGACAGATTGAATGTTCTATGGTGCGTCCTTGGGCGTGTTTCTTGTGTTCCTCGGTGCTGTTTGGGGTTTCGTTGTGTTGCTCCATACAAAGCAGATCACCAAGCTGAAATCCGATAGCGAAAATATGGAAGACTTGGTCGCAACGAAATACGCGATGATCGAATTTCTCAAGCTCAAAATTGAAATCGGAAATTCACCCTTTAACGGCACAGATGACACATCGTTCGGCGCCCCGCGCAGCGCCAAGGACGGCGACCTTGAAAACCAGTCGCCCTATGAGAAAATTGAAAGCCTCATACAGCTGGAGAAAATGGAAGCTGAGAGACGCGAACGGCAGACTGCATCCTTGCGGACACCAAAAGATTTCAAATCTTTGAACACAACGCAAAGCGCAGACGAAGTTAATGCCTGGAGCCAGATAACTCTCGGTCTATTTGAAAGCATGTTGCGGAATGGCGAGGTCGTCATTGATAAACGGCCGCGGACAGATGGCGGCAGAGCAAGAACATTGGATGCCTGGTATTTCCTGGCGTCCGGTTTGGCTGAAATAACGTCTGAAAATGACAACGATATG
>JAPKBD010000183.1 GCA_028824965.1 Alphaproteobacteria bacterium
AACCCCTGTTTCCGGCGTGAGAGGCCAGCGTCCTAGGCCACTAGACGATGGGGACCCAATGGCGGTAGAGATAACCGCCCCGAGCCTGCGCGTCAAGTGCGGATGGGGGCGGATGGGGGCGGTTGTTGAGCTTTTCCTATCCTGGTCTGCCCGGCGCCTGTTGTTTGACCAGGGCGGAAATGGGGACCAGGACTAGGCCCCGTTTGGCCAGGCCCGGCAGCCAGCTTTCCAGGGCATCCAGGGTTTCGGGATAGGGGTGGCCGATGGCGATGGCGTGGCAGTTTTTGCGCGCCCGCGCCACTGTTCGTTCCAGCTGTTTGCGGATCTTGGCCGGGTCCCGGTCGTTATCGAGAAAGATATCACGCACGACCGATGGAATGCCGAATTCACGAGCCAGGCTGTGGCCGGTGGATTTTCCGGTGGTCAAGCTGTCCAGAAACAACAGATCGCGGGCCTGTAGTGCCCGCATGACCCGGCGCATCTCCCGCGCCGAGGCGGTAAAGCGGCTGCCCATATGGTTGTTGATACCCACATAACCGTCCAGGCGGGCCAAATTCGCGGCGATACGGCGGTCCAGTTCGGCAATGGGTAGCCCCGTCAACAATGCATTGGGCCCTGGGTCGGCGTCTGCGGCCTGGGGTTCCATGGGCAGGTGCACCAGAATTTCGTGCCCGGCGGTGCGGGCGCGGGCGACCAAACCGTCGAGATGATTGCCATAGGGCAGGATCGCCAGGGTGATCGGGCGGGGCAGGGCAATGGCCCGGTCGGAGCGAAACTGGCTTAACCCCATATCATCAAGCACGATGGCCACTTGCGCCCAGCCCTTGATGGGCGGGGCAAGGGCGGCAAAGCGCTGCCACGTAAGCTGCGGGGCCTTCGCCAGGGAACGGGGCGCGCCCGTCGCGCCCGTCGCGGAGCTGCCTGAGCCTGCGAGAGTTGCTGCGTCATCATTTGTCGATGGCATGGGTGGTGGTGCGGGGGGCAACAGAGAGGGTGGTGTCAAATTCGCCTGGCGCACGTTCTCATGCTCTATCCGCTCCCGCCGCCGGGCCTCCTCCGCATCAACAACAATAGGGCGCGGTGGCGGCGTGCGCGACGCAGGTTCAGGTGTGGGGGAGCTGGGCAAAACCGCAGGCGGGGCCGCGACCACTGGCTTTTTGAGGCGCGCCGTCTTTATCTCCGACTGTTTGACCGCAGGCATGGCGGGGCCTGCCGGCCTCTTCACGGCAGAAGGATCGGCTGTAATTGGTGCAGCACTTTGTGGCAGCGCAGGCAGAGGCGGAGCGGGTGGCAAATTCGACGCGGCCTTATCCCGTTGGCGCGCCGATTTTTTTGCAGGCGGTCTTTTAGGCGGTGGACGTTTTGGCAGCAGGGCGATCTGTTGCTCAACAATCGGCACATCCGCCAGGGATGGCCCTCACCCGTATCCAAACCGGGCGTAATAAAGGTCAATGCCGTGGTAACGCCAAGGCCAATGGCAAATCCCGCCAGTGATATTAGAAATGATTTCGTCATTAATCGAGACCGCCGCCCCCGTGCCCGCCGCTCCCGCGCCGGTCGCACACCGGCCCGGTCTGGCCGCCCTGGTCTTGCCGTCGCAGATCCCGCCGTCCCAGAACCAGACGGCTTTGCCCGGTTTCCGCTAGCACGCCTCTGCCTCTCGGGTGGAAGGGCACGCACGTCGTCATCAGCCTCCGCTTTGCCCGGGGGTCCATCAGGCAAATCACGCGCACCCCGTTTCGGTATACTTAGGGCCAGCGGCCAACTCCCTCTTCAACACTCTATCCACAATTGAGCATCATAATGAATTTTCAGGGACATATCAGGGATGGGGGCATGGTTCGTCAAGCGCCACCGGCCAGGTCATCAAGAATGGGGCAATTCGGGCGATCATCGCCTTGGCAGCGCTCCACCAAGTCAGAAAGAACCGTGGAAATCGACTGTAGTTCAGCGATTTTCTCCTCGATTCGCGAAATCGCACCCTGGGCCATGCCACGCACCTGGGCAGAGGCCCGGTCATGATCTTGATATAAAGCCAGCAAATCAGAGACTTCCGCGACGGAGAAACCCAGCCCCCTGGCGCGTGCCACGAAACGCAGCATGTGAATATCGTTGTCGTTGAAATCACGATAGCCGTTGCCGGCCCGTCGCGCAGGCGCGATCAAATCGATGCTTTCGTAATAACGGATCGCCTTGGCGGAAACGCCGGTTTGTTCTGCTGCTTGGGAAATGTTCATTTTGTGGACTCCCCGGATACTACATCGGAATTGAAATCGGATTTGAAATCGGATTCTGGCCGCCAGCGTCGCAACAACAGCGCGTTGGAAATCACGGACACGCTGCTCATGGCCATGGCCGCGCCCGCCACAGCCGGGTTCAACAAGCCCAGGGCAGCAATGGGTAAGGCAACTACATTATAGACAAAGGCCCAGAACAAATTTTGCCGAATACGGCGCGCCGTGGCCCGGGATATATCAATGGCATCGGCGATCAGGCCCGGTTCATCCCGCATCAGGGTAATGCCGGCCGCCTCCATCGCCACATCTGCCCCACCGCCCATGGCAATGCCAATATCGGCGGCGGCCAGTGCGGGGGCATCATTGATACCGTCACCGACCATGGCCACCACATGGCCCTGGCCCTGCAGGGCGACCACCTCAGCTGCCTTGCCATCGGGCTGTACGCCGGCAATGACATTGCCGATGCCTACCTCCGCGCCCACCTTCCGGGCCGCTGACTCATTATCGCCACTTAAGATCATGGTCATGATGTGCTGTTCGTTCAACCGCGCCACCGCCCGCTTGGCACCGGGGCGAATGCTGTCGGCGGCACCCAGGCCACCCAGCAGGCTCAGCCTGGGTGTTATTTCAGCCACCAGGATCAAGGACAATCCTTGCCAGTCGTTACCAAATCCGTCGCTATCGAGGCCAAATTCCGCAAGAAGAGCATGATTTCCAACGATCAGATGCCGATCACCCACCTTTGCCTCCACACCCTTGCCAGGGTGATTGATAAAATCAGTGGCGTCCGAGATCGCGACGCCTCGTTCCGCCGCTAAATTGGCTACGGCGCGGGCCAATGGATGTTCGCTGTTGGCCAGGACGGAGGCTACCAGGGCGATCAGTTCACCTTCATTGCCAACAACAGCCTCAACCCCCACAGCTTCGACACGCTGAATTTTTGGCTTCCCCTCCGTCAACGTGCCTGTCTTATCCAGCAGGACCAGATCGATCTCCCGCGCGCGCTCCAACGCCGCGGCATCGCGGATCAGAATGCCATGTTTGGCCGCAACCCCGGTCCCGACCATGACGGCTGCCGGTGTCGCCAGCCCCAGGGCGCAGGGACAGGCGATGACCAGCACCGTGATGGCGGCGGCAACACCACTATCCAGATCGCCCACCACCAGCCACCAACTGAAAAACGTAATGGCGGCAATGACGATGACGACAGGCACAAATATGGCCGCCACCTTGTCGACCAACTGTTCCACCGGTGCACGGGTTGCCTGGGCCCCATCCACCAGACGAATGATGCGGGAGAGAACCGTATTGGCACCCACGGCGGTCGCCTGATAGGTCAGAACACCGTTCAGATTGATCGCACCTGCCGTCAGCCTACCCCCGGGGGCCTTCGCCACGGCGCGGGCTTCCCCCGTCAGCAGGCTTTCATCCACGTCGCCCTGGCCGTCTATCACCTGGCCATCAACGGCAATCCTTTCCCCCGGCCTGACGCGCAGGCGATCACTCACCACCACATCGTCCAAGGGCACATCAACCTCAATGCCACTGCGCAACAGGCGTGCATGATCGGGCCGTTGCGCCATCAGCGTGCGGATCGCGGCTGCGGCACTGCCCTTGGCCCGTTTTTCCAGCCATTTGCCCAACAAAACCAAGGTGATGACGGTGGCAGCACCTTCAATATACAAGTGCCCGACTTGGCCCCCATTCTCACCACTGGCCGCCTGCCACCACAAATAGGCGCTATAGCCATAGGCGGCGGAGGTACCCAGGGCCACCAGTTGGTCCATATTGCCCGACAGCACCCGCAGGGCCTTGTAGCCGGCAACATAGAAGCGCCAACCGAAATAGAACTGCACTGGCGTGGCCAACAAAAATTGTTGCCAGGGCTGCAACGTAAATTCAAAGCCGGTCCAACCGGCAACCATTTGAGCCATCAAAGGCAGGGTCAACAGGGCGGAAAACACCACCACCCAACCCTGGCGGCGTGCCTCATCGCCATTATCCACGCCGGGTACTTCCCCCTCCAACGCCATCGCTTCGAATCCAGCCGCCTCAACCGCTGCGACAAGGCGGTGTAAATCGCCCTGCTGCCCGCTTAAATCCACCGTCGCCTGTTCACTGGCCAGATTGACCATTGCATAGCGAACGCCGGGGACTTCATCCAAGGCCCTGGTGACCCGGCTGGCACAACCCGCACACGTCATGCCGCCAATCGCCAAACGAACCCGTTCCACGGCACCATCGGGGGGCGCTATATCCATTACTTCCAATGTACTGGTATCTGTTTGCATAGCCATTATATAAGGCTTCCAGTTACGGGAAGGTCAAGGTTTTCTCAATAATAAAGTCAGGCATACTACAGCAGCCTTGACGGCGCTCAATTGGCGCGGTTTGTTGTGCCGCGCAGCTTTTTTCAACTGCAGCATCTAAATATTGGGTCGGAGAACCATAAATGGCCATGGCTGGGGATATGCCGGATTTCAAAGAACTGATCGCAATCGTTGCCGATGGCACCCCGTTGAATGTGGACCAGGCGCGCGCCGCCTTTGACGTGATGATGTCGGGGGACGCCACGCCGTCGCAAATGGGCGCATTCTTGATGGCCTTACGGGTGCGCGGGGAAAGCGTCGCTGAAATCACCGGTGGCGTCATGACGATGCGAGAGCGGATGACGAAAATTATCGCCCCGCCCGGCGCCATGGATATTGTCGGCACGGGGGGTGACGGCAAACATACCCTGAACATCTCCACCGCAACGGCCATTGTGGTTGCCGGCTGCGGCGTGCCCATTGCCAAGCATGGCAACCGCGCCGCATCGTCCAAAACCGGCACAACGGATGTACAAAACACCCTCGGCATCAATGTCGATGCGGATTTCTCGTTGTTACAGGCAGCCCTGGATGAGGCGGGCCTGTGTTTCATGGCCGCACCGCGCCACCATGGCGCCATGCGCAATGTGGGACCGACGCGGGTGGAAATGGGCACGCGGACGATCTTTAATATTCTTGGCCCCATGTCCAATCCTGCAGGGGTAAAGCTGCAGTTGATCGGCGTATTCGCCCGGGAATGGATGCGACCCATGGCGGAGACCCTGCGCACCTTGGGGTCCGAGAAGGTTTGGGTCGTCCATGGTGCCGATGGCACAGACGAAATTACGACCACAGGGCCGACCTATGTCGCCGCCCTGGAAGATGGCGAGATCACGGAGTTTGAAGTGACGCCGGAACAAGCGGGCCTGCCGCTGGCCACATTGGAAGATTTACGCGGTGGTGAGGCGGAGGAAAATGCCGCCGCCCTGAACGCTTTGTTACAGGGTGCCAAGGGGGCTTATCGCGATGTGGTGTTGTTCAACGCTGCGGCCGCATTGATGATTGCTGGGAAGGCAGCGGATCTACCCGCAGGCGTCGCCATAGCAGCCGATGCAATCGATGACGGCCTGGCCCTGGAAAAACTGCATCGCATAGTGGAAATTTCCAATCGCACAGTGGCGGCAAGCGAATGAGCGCCGAATGAGTGACATCTTAAAGCGCATTTGTGACGACAAACGGGCGCATGTGGTGGCCTGCAAAGCACAACGATCAGGGCAGGAGGTAGAGGCTGCGGCAAAGGCCGCCTCCCCCGTCCGTGGTTTTGCCAATGCTTTGCGCCACACGGTCAACGCGGGCCATCACGGCCTGATCGCGGAAGTCAAAAAGGCCTCCCCCTCCAAAGGGTTGATCAGAGCCGACTTTGATCCGGCTACCTTGGCGCAAGCCTATCAGCGTGGTGGGGCGTCCTGTCTGTCCGTGCTAACGGACGTGCCGTACTTTCAAGGCCACGATGATTTTTTGGGTCAGGCGCGCAATGCCGTTGACCTGCCGGTGTTGCGCAAGGATTTCATGGTCGATCTTTACCAGGTGGCCGAGGCCCGCGCCCTGGGTGCGGATTGCATATTGTTGATCATGGCAGCGTTGGATGACGGCCTGGCCCATGAGATGGAGGCGGCCGCCGTTGCCTGGGGCATGGATGTCCTCATCGAAGTCCATGATGGGGCTGAAATGACCCGCGCCCTGAAACTGCAAAGCAGCCTGATCGGCATTAACAACCGCAATCTGAAAACCATGGTTACGGACCTGGCCACGACGGAGGCCTTGGCAGCACGGCTGCCCGACGATGCTTTGGGCGTCAGTGAAAGCGGTTTAAACAGCAACGATGATCTGATCCGCATGAATGCTGCAGGTTGCCATTGTTTCCTGGTTGGCGAGTCCCTGATGCGCCAGGGAGATGTGGAAGCCGCCGTGCGGAACTTGCTGAACCCGCGCGAAGTTATGACTACGGGAGCTTGAGCCATGGCTGATTTGACCCATTTCGATGCCGCCGGCAATGCCCACATGGTTGATGTCGGCGCAAAAGCTGTGACCGAACGGATCGCCCGTGCCGCAGGCCGGGTCGAAATGGCGCCTGAAACCCTGGCCCGGGTTCGTCTCGGTGAAATGGCCAAAGGTGATGTTCTGAGCGTCGCCCGTCTGGCCGGGATTATGGCAGCAAAACGCACCGCCGATTTGATCCCGCTGTGCCATCCCTTGCAATTATCTTCTGTAAGCCTGGATCTAACCTGTGATGAAGCCGCCAACTGTGTGGAGATCGTGGCAGAGGTGAAGCTATCCGGGCGCACAGGTGTGGAGATGGAGGCCTTGACCGCCGTCAGTGTTGCCGGCCTGACGATATACGATATGTGCAAAGCTGTGGATCGCGGCATGAAGTTGTGTGATGTGCGCCTGATCCATAAATCGGGCGGCAAATCGGGCAGTTTCAACGCCCCATAACGCACAATTTGGCGCACAAGTTAGAAAGCGAATAAACATATGATTTCTGTCGCTGAGGCCCTGCAACGCATCCTGGATGGGGTGCACCGGATGCCATCGGAAAACATTTCCCTCGCCGCCGGCCATGGCCGGGTTTTGGCCAAAGATGTGACCGCGCGACTGACCCAACCGCCCACCGATGTCTCTGCCATGGATGGCTATGCGGTCCGGGCGATGGACGTGGCCACAGTGCCCGCAACATTGACACAAATCGGCGAGTCCGCCGCCGGCAACGCCTTTCAAGGGACCGTTGGCCCGGGCCAGACCACACGCATTTTCACCGGCGCGCCGCTGCCGGACGGCGCGGATACAATCGTCATCCAGGAAGACGCTGACGTTGCCGGTGATCAGGTCACCATGAAGGAAAGCTCCGCCAAAGGCCGCTTCGTGCGGCCGGCGGGCCTGGATTTCCAAATGGGAGACGTCGGTGTTGCAGCGAACCGTGTGCTGTCGGCCCGCGATGTGGGGCTGGCCGCTGCCATGAACGTGCCCTGGCTGACCGTTGCCAGACGACCACGTATTGCCCTGCTGGCCACGGGCGACGAAATTGTCCGCCCCGGTGAACCTGTGGGCCCGAACCAAATCATCTCATCCAACACCATTGCCTTGATGGGCCTGATTAAAGCCGCTGGTGGGGAAGCCATCGATCTGGGCATCGCCTCTGATGATGAAGACAGCCTGCGCGCCCTGGCCGCGGGTGCCCGTGGTGCCGATATGTTGGTTACGTTGGGTGGGGCATCTGTGGGCGATCATGACCTGGTGCGCAAGGTTTTGGGCCAGGAAGGCCTGGATCTGAATTTCTGGCGCATTGCCATGCGGCCGGGTAAACCGCTGATATTTGGGAGTATTGGTGATACGCCGATGATGGGCATGCCGGGCAATCCCGTATCATCCCTTGTGTGCGGCATCGTCTATCTGCGCCCCGCCATCCGCGCCATGCTGGGCCTGGACCCCCATGCGGTATCCCAAACCGCCCGCCTGGGCCAGGACCTAGGCGCCAACGACCAACGTCAAGATTACCTGCGCGCCAACAGCCACCTGAATGATGATGGTGACCTTGTAGTCACGCCGTTCGATAAACAGGATAGCTCCATGCTTTCACGCCTGGCCCAAGCAGATTGCCTGATCCTGCGCCCGCCCCATGCACCTGCGGCCCAAGCCGGTGAGCGAGTGGAAATTCTGCTCCTAAATGGGGAAACTACAGGGATTTAGGTAGGCTCTAGGCAATGCCTAGAGCCTACCTGTGGATAAATTATCCACAATTATGACATTTTTCTTGACCCTTATTGAGAACCAAACTAGAACATAAGCGCAGGTTTGGCTTTTGTTCTGCGAATTTGGTTGTGCATTGGCGCGCTTTGGCAAGCTTGGCGCGATGCATCAAAA
>JAPKBD010000184.1 GCA_028824965.1 Alphaproteobacteria bacterium
GATCTATTTCCAGGCCCGCATGGAGGATCAAAGCCAATGCATGCTGGTCATTATAACGGACCTGCAGGTGGATACGGGATATTACGCCCAAGCCGGCCAGGCCATGATGACATTTATCGCCATCGACGACATCTGGATTGAGGCCTATATGACCGAAAACAATCTGGAAAATATCGTGCCCGGCAACGAAGTTGACATGGTCTTGGATGTGCGGCCAGGGCGTATCATTCGGGGCAAGGTTATCAGTCTGGGTGCCGGTGCATCCATTGGCGATGACACGGGCCCGGGAGAATTGCCGAAAATACAATCGACACGTGGTTGGCTGCGCGATCCGCAGCGGTTCCCAATCATTATCACAATTCCAAACTACGAAGGTGGATATGGACTGCGGGTCAATTCCCAGGTTGATGTGGTTGTCTACACTGGTGAAAATCCGATCCTCAATCCACTTGCGGCCCTGTGGATCCGTTTGCTGTCCTATCTTTCTTACATCTATTAGACCCTATGGCCCAGTCGCATGCAGACGTGAATGACGATGCCGATGCAGATTTACTGGCCGGGCGCGCGCCGGACCGGGTTATGCTCAGGTTCGCTATTGGCGTCACGTTGGCGGTTTGCATATCGCAAATGATTGGCTGGCCTGCCGGCTTCATCTCGGCTGTGTTCCTGGCGATGTTATTAAAGGCGCCACGTCCGCTTTCTTTTGAGCATGGGTTTATCTTTCTGGCCGTCACGGCAGTGGCATTGGCAGTTGGTATGTTGCTGGGTGCCTTCGTGCCTTACATGCCAATCATTACCGTATTGATCCTGGTATTGCTGTTCTGCGCCATTTTCTATTGGGCGCAGGCCGGTATTTCCCAACTGCTTGTGGTGCTGTCCATTGTTGGTTTGACTGTTATGCCGGTTGTTGCCGCGCAATCCCTTGAAGCGGCCCGGGACGTTGGTGGCGGCATTCTCACCTCCGGCTTCGTTGCGGTCTTGTTGAGCTGGTTGATGTTTGGATTGCTGCCCCCTGACGATATGCCCAAGGGAGATGAGCCACCATCGTCGGCCCCATCGGTGCCACCAAAAAGTTCAGGCGAGCGGTTTGTCAGTGCCCTGGTCATGACTGCGATCATTACGCCGCTGGTCATTGCTTTCCTGTTTTTTGGCTGGACCCAATTGATCGTGCTGATCATTCCGGCCATTTTGGTGCAGCAATTATCCCTCAGCGCAGGCATCAAGGGCGGCCTGGCCCTGGTTGCGGTAAATATGGCTGGCGGCCTGGTCGCTGTTGCGATCTATTACTTCCTAGTTGCAGCGCCATATTTCATCATGTTGGCAGCATCGATGTTGTTGGTAAGTTTGCTCTTTGCCAGGCAAATATTCTCCGGCCAGCCGGCCGCGGCATTGTGGAGCAGCGCCTACACGGCCATCGTTATCATTGTCTGTGGTGCCGTCTCGCCCTTTGGTGATGATGCCGAGGCGAAGTTGTTCGATAGGATTGGCCAGTTGATGCTGGGGGTCGCCTATGTTGGTGCGGCCTTTGCCCTTTGGCATGGCCTCAGGTTCGGTGGCATCTCGACTGGTGCACCCGGTAGCACATCTGACCGCCCTTCAAGCGAGGCGTCGATAGATGGGTAAGGGTTCGACATTTTCCAGATCCAGTCGGGTCCAGAACCGCTTTGACGGGCGAAGAAAGCCAACCTCGTCCAAAAACGAGATGCCGAAATAGTAAGCCTCTGCGACGCTGTCATAGGGGGTCTCTATGAACGAGCCATCCCGGCGCAAAGAATGGCCCAGGGAACGTACCTCCATGATCATAATTTCGGCACTGCCACGGGCGCGCTGTTCCAGCATCATATCCGGCCAAGTCAGGCGCAACAGGCGAACCACGTCATAGGCGTGATGATTGTTTTGGGTGCCGCGATCCTGCCAGCCATAGGGATAGCGCAGGCGGCGAATGGCGAAGGTGGTGTCGGCCAGTTGCCGCCGGTGTTTGGCTTCATCCTGACGATAGCTGATGATGTGAAAGGTAATGCTTAAATCATCCGTCTTGCGGATCTCGCCATCGATTTTATACCAGGCACCCCAGTAGCCGGATTTTTTGTTTTGCCAAACATCGTCGATGAAACGGATCAGGGCAGTTGCCAAGGCATCACGGGGGAATTCCTGTGGAAATAGTCCGGCCAGGTCCGGTAGCAGCAATAACTGTCCCAGGCTGGTAAATATGAGGTTCAATTCTTTGCGATGATTTATGCCGTCGCGGGCCACATCGGAGATCAGGAGGCCCTGAAACATGGCGGTCAATTTTTCGGGCGTGTTAATCGGTTCCAGGAATTTCAGCGGCAATTTGGGCTTTTCGCCACGAACAGCCAGTTCCTTCAACGGATCAACACTGGTGTGTAAGCGATAGAACCATTCTTCAAAACAGGCCCCCCACGAGCCATCTTTACTATTCTGACCCCTGGCAAAGGACTGATCCGCCACACTGAGGCTTTTTTCCAGATCATCCAGCCGCCGTGATAAGTCTTCTGCCCGATTGGTATAGTTCATCAACCATTTTGCTTCTTTGATGATTTGGGTTGAACACGCCATCGTTCGCCCGCTGCGGTTCAGGGCCAGCAGCTCCTTGTGCAGCGTCTTGATACGGGGCCGAAACAGGCCATTCATGCGGCGCTTTTGTTCAAATTTGGGGATAAAGCCCTCAGACAGGCTCAGGCGAAGCTTCATTTTCGCTTGCGCCGATTGAAGCGGGAGAGACACCGCGACGATGCCAACCAGACAAACAGTGGCGGCTAGGCGGATTATTCTATCAATACGGACCACGGAAAAACCTTTCATCGTAACCCAGGTTGAGATGATGGATTGTAAACCTCTTAAACTAGGACGGATTGCCACTAGGTCAAATGGCCGGGAATTCGTAAGGTAGGCCTCAAACCAATGTTCATCCGATACCCAAGGACGAGGAAACTATGATCACTTTAAATCGGCAGGACGACGTATTCGTTCTAACTATGGATGCCGGCGAAAATCGCTGGAACACCACCTTTGTTCGCGCGTTCAATGCCCGGCTGGATGAGGTCTTAGCCTCCGACGGGCCCGCGGCATTGGTTACGACGTCCAGCAATCCAAAATTCTTCTCAAACGGCCTGGACCTTGATTGGCGCTTGGGCGAAGGGGAGGGGACGGGTGGCGACAGGTCGGTCTTTGCCAAAGAGTTCATGGCAATGGCGGGGAAGTTGATCACATTCCCGGTGCCCACTATCTGTGCCGTCAATGGACATGGCTTTGGCGCCGGGTTCATGTTGGCACTGTGTCATGATGTGCGCATGATGCGGGCGGACCGGGGCTTCCTTTGTGCCAACGAAATTCAATTGGGCATGACGATCCCGGATGAGGAATTGTCCCTGTTCAGGCATAAAATGTCTGCCAGTGCATTTTTCGACACTGTGCAGCTAGCCCATCGCTGGACTGGCCCTGCCGCACACACCGCTGGTTTTGTCCATGCGGTCGCTTCCGAAGATGACCTCCTCCCCAAGGCCATTGCACGGGCGGCGCAGTTGGCACCTTTGGGCGCAAACCGGGAACTCTATTCGCAATCCAAGGAGCGTATTTTTGGTGAACACCCGTCGATCAATGCAGAAAGCGGTGCGGCCCATCAATTACGCAACATGAAACGTCACTAGAAGGGGGCACTCACTAGATACTTTGGCAGAATTCCACCAACTCTCTTGTCCGCACGACTTTGCCTTCCCAATGACGGTCAAATTCCTTGATGAAGCCTTTCATGATGTCCGAGCCGATCAGGGTTTCTGCCGCGCTGAGGTCAGGGAACTCGTAGAACGCGACGTGGACATTGTCTTCGACGCTGCTCCACCCACGTTTTGCGCTGACGGCCTTGAATTCTTTTAGGGCGTCAGGCAAATGCTCATTTTGGTACCACACGTCGAACTGGTCTCTGACAGACGGGTCGACTTCGGCACGTACGATCAAATAGGCGGTCATGTTTGAGATCCTGTAATGTTTGAATACATTTTAAGTACCCGGGAAGATTAACGCCTCACATCAGCATGTGGCAATATTGCCATCACAGCCTCGGTTGATTACCCTGAAATCCTGTATTGAATTGCGGAAGCGATAGAAGCCCATGACTTTGTCCAGCGAAACCAGCCAACACGCCGTTGCGGCGCAAGATCTCGACCACGATGTCATCGTCATCGGGGCCGGTATGTCGGGGATGTATCTGATCTATCGGTTGCGGGAGCTGGGGCTGCGTGTGCTGGTGTTTGAGTCGGGAACCGGCGTCGGCGGTACGTGGTATTGGAACCGCTATCCCGGTGCACGCTTTGATTCCGAAAGCTATTCCTACGGCTATTCCTTTTCCCAGGAAGTGCTGGACGAGTGGGATTGGAGTGAGCATTTCTCCTCTCAGCCGGAGATCGAGCGTTACCTGAATTTCGTGGCGGACAAGTTCGATCTGCGCCGGGACATCCAGTTTTCCGCCCGTGTACAATCTGCCGCCTATGACGAGGGCGGCAATTGCTGGAACATCGTTCTGGAAGACGGCAGCCTGCACCGATCCCGCTTTATGGTTACCGCCCTGGGCGCCTTATCGGCCCCTACCATGCCCAATTTCGAAGGGATGGATGATTTTCAGGGGCCGTCGTTTCATACCGGCCTGTGGCCCAAAGAACCGGTCAACTTCGATGGCAAGCGCGTTGCCGTCATCGGGACGGGCGCCAGCGGCGTTCAGGCCATTCAGGAAATTTCCAAGACCGCTGCGCATCTGACAGTGTTTCAGCGCCGGCCCAATTGGTGCACGCCGCTGAATAACAGCCCCATTGCCGGGCCGGAAATGGCAGAGATCCGCGCTGGGTATCCGGAGCTGTTTCAGCGTTGCCGCGAGACGGCCGCCTGTTTCGTCCATACCGTTGACCCCCGTGGCACCTTTGAGGTGACGATGGAGGCGCGCGCTGAATTTTGGGAGGCCCTGTACGCCGGTCGCGGCTTCGGGATCTGGCAGGGCAATTTCCGCGATATAATGACTGACGCGGCGGCGAACAAATTGATCTCGGACTTTGTTGCCGATAAAATTCGCGGGCGGGTGAATGATCCGGTGACAGCGGAATTACTCATCCCCGATGACCATGGTTTTGGTACCCGCCGTGTGCCCCAGGAAACCCATTATTTTGAGGTCTATAACCAGCCCAATGTCGATCTGGTCAGCATGCTGGAGACACCGATAGAGCGGATTACCCCAACCGGCATCAAGACCAGCGGGGCGGAGTACGAATTCGATATCATCATCTACGCCACGGGATTTGATGCGGTTACGGGCAGTTTTGATCGTATCGATATCACGGGTGCCGATGATCGGAAGCTGCGGCAGGCATGGCAGGGTGGTCCGACAAGTTTCGTCGGTGTAATGGTGCAGGGATTTCCCAACATGTTCATGGTGATGGGACCGCATGCCGTCCTTGGCAATAATCCGCGCAGTATCGAATACAATGTTGAATGGATACAGGGCCTGATCGGCTTTATGAGTGGGCGGGAGCTGACGGAAGCAGATGCCAAGCCTGAGGCCGTGGACGCATGGACCGGCTTCGTGAAGCAAAAGGCCGAGGGCCTGTTGTCGAATGAAATAGATTCATGGATGACTGGCGTCAATATGAACGTCGCAGGCAAACAAACCCGAACCCTGGTTCGTTACAGCGGTACTGCACCCGAATATCGCGCCTGGTGCGACAAGGTTGCGGACCAAGGCTATCAGGAACTCACGCTCTCCTAAGAAATCGACCTAACGCTGTTTCGCGTCCTGAATGGCTTGCCAGACCCGTTGGGGCGTGGCGGGCATATCCACGTGTTTGACGCCGTAGTCGGACAATGCATCGACAATGGCGTTGATCAACAAACCCAGTGCGGGCGTCGTGCCGCCTTCTCCTCCCGGTCGAATGCCGTGGGGGTGGGATGTTGCGGGAACTTCCATGATCACGGTTTTGATCATGGGCAGGGTGATGGACCGGGGCATGGCATAATCCAGGAATGATCCAGTCAATAGCTGCGCACTGTCAGGATCATAATGGATTTCCTCCAACAACGCCTGGCCCACGCCTTGCATCACGGCACCATGTGCCTGGCCGTGCAGGATCAACGGATTGACGGCCAGGCCCACGTCATCAACCCCGGTCCAGGCAACGATTTCTACATGCCCGGTGTCCGGGTCGACCTCTACCTCGCAGACGTGGGCGCCATAGGGATAGCCACCGGCCCGATTTGTGATATCGCCGGCACTCTCCAGCCCTCCCGCCGCCTTCGCCACCGCCCATAGATCAATGGTACCCCCGCCCGGTGCAGCAAAGACGCCGTCTGCAAAGCTGATATCCGCAAGCGGGGCCTGTAATATATCCGCAGCGATCTCTGTGCCCTTGGCCAGCAAGTCTTTGACCGCATCGCCTAGGGCAATGGAAACCAAGCGCATGGACCGTCCGGAATGAGTGCCGCCGCCCACTGATACCCGGTCGCTGTCATTGGCGATAAAGCGGATTTTCTCGAACGGGATCTGCAGCCAATCGCACAATAGTTGGGGAAAGGATGTTTCATGGCCCTGACCGCTGCTCATGGTACCGACGACCAGTTCGATGAAGCCGTCATCGCAAACGGTCAGTTCCGCGCGCTCTCGGGGAATGCCGCTGGTAATCTCGATATAATTGGCAACCCCGATGCCCCGGCAAAGTCCCCGCTTGGCAGAGGTGGCCTGGCGTGCTGCGAAGCCGTTCCAATCCGCCTCAACCAGTGCCCTGTCCATGGCAACCTCGTATTCCCCGCTGTCATAGGTGGCACCCACCGCGTTGGTAAAAGGCATGGCGTCGCTTGGGATCAGATTTCGTCGGCGCAGCTCCACCCGGTCAAAGCCATGGGCATCTGCTGCCAGATCGATCAGCCGTTCAATCATATAGATCGCCTCAGGCCGTCCCGCGCTGCGATACACTGCGGTAGGTGCTGTGTTGGTCAGCACCGCATGTCCCTTGAAATGAACGTGGGGGATGCGATAGACGCTTTGCATCATGGACAGGCCTTTACGCAACGGCCAGAAGAACACCGTATAGGCACCAAGGTTCATTGTATTGATGCCGCGCAGACCAAGAAAATTACCCTCCGCATCCAGGGCCAGTTCGGCATCAGAGGCCAAGTCACGGGCCTGATAGTCGCTCAAAAAACATTCCTGCCGGGTGGCGGTCCATTTCACGGGGCGGCCAACGCGCTTTGCGGCCCAGGGCATCAGGGCATATTCCGGGAAAAAGGCATTGCGGGTACCGAAATTGCCCCCCATGTCGCCAAACACGGCCCGGCATTTCTCCTTTGGAACGCCTAATGTCACAGCCAACCGTTCCCGGCTGCGGACAACGCCCGCACCGGAACTTGTACGCAGGGTATAGCGGCCATCCGTCGTATCATATTCGCCAACGACCGCACGGGGCTCCATGGGACTGCCTGTAACGCGGTGGATCCAGCCGTCGAATTTGACCACATGGGCTGCCGCGTTAAAGGCGCGTTTAGTAGCCTCTTCGTCGCCGACATCGCAGGTCAGGGCCAGGTTATCACGGCAATGCGGCCAAACCTGCAGCGCGCCCGGCCTCATGGCCTCCCGTGCATGAACCACAGCCGGCAGAATTTCATAGTCCACATCGACCAATTCGGCGGCATCATTGGCGGCGGCGACCGTTTCGGCCACCACCATGGCCACGGCCTCACCCACGTAGCGCACCGTCTCTATTGGTAGAGCGGTATTTTCGGTCACATAGACATCGAACCCCTCGGGTATGCGCAGTGTGGCATCGGGCGGGCCGACCCAATCGGGATTATGGGGGATGGGCCCCAACCCATCAGCTGCGGCATCCGCGCCGGTCAGTACCGCGATGACGCCGGGTACGGCCATAGCGAGAGACGTATCAATGGCTCGGATCTTTGCATGCGGGTGGGGCGAACGCACCATGACCGCATGGCAGTGCCCTTCGGGGGAAATATCGCTGGAAAATTGTCCTTGGCCCGTGAGCAGCCGTTGATCTTCCACTCTGATGAGAGGCGCACCAATGACCCCGGCGCGGCTTGTGCCTTGTACTGACAATTTATTCTCTTTCTTCCACTCGGCACGACCAGCTTCGCACGCTAGAATTCAAACATTGATACAGCTGCCAATCAAGGCACATGCACATTTATGCTCCAAGAGGATGGTCGCCAAAACCATGACACAGAATATAAGCGAACAGATAGCAGCCTTTGCAGCACAAACCCAATGGGCGGATATTCCCAACAATGTGGTGCACGAGGCCAAGCGGTCATTATTGAACTATTTTGCCACGGCGATTGCAGGCAGCACCGAGATCGGGATGGAGAAAAGCCTTGCCGTGCTGACACCATTCTCGAGCCAAGGCGCGTGTAAAATCATTGGCCGCGCCGAGCGGGTGGATATGGCGCTTGCC
>JAPKBD010000185.1 GCA_028824965.1 Alphaproteobacteria bacterium
GTCGTGGGCCGAAGCCATCTGGTCATGGTGGCGGTTTCCCTATATTTGTGTCAATCAACTGTAATTGCGTACCCGTACGGAGAGGGAATATCAAATGGACTACGAAACGATTAAATTTGAACAGGCAGGCGCTGATGGCGCGGTGGGTGTCTTGACCTTGAACCGGCCTGAAAAGATGAATGCTTGGACCTATGATATGCGTGATGAGCTGCTGCACGCCATGGACCGGGTCAACAATGACCCCAATATGGGCGCTATGGTGATCACGGGCGCGGGACGCGGCTTTTGCGCCGGGGCGGATATTGGTGCCATGTTCAAATCCAAACTGGATGAAGATGCACCAAAGCGCCCCTCCACCTCCGGCACTTGGGTTAAGGCCGTACGCCAAGCGAAACCAATAATTGCGGCCGTCAATGGCGCCTGCATCGGCGTTGGCCTGACGCAGATCTTGCCGTGTGACTACATCATAGCGTCTGAAAAGGCTAAATTTAGCTGCGCTTTCGTCAAAATGGGCGTGGTGACGGAGCTGGCGTCCTCCCACTATCTGATCCAGCGCATGGGTTGGGGCAATGCCTCCGAGGTCGCGCTGACCGCGCGCATGATACTGGGTGAAGAAGCCGTGCAATTGGGTCTTGCTGATCGTTTGGTCACCCATGATAATTTGGTCACGGAGGCCGTGGCCTTGGCCGAAACGATGGCGCAAAACCCGTCCCGGCAACTGCGCATGGTGAAAGAATTATTTACCCAGAACGGCAGTGAAGCGGACCTGGATGTTATCTTGCAGCGGGAATTTGATGCCCTTGAACTAGCCTACAAATCACCTGAGCATAAGGAGGCTGTGAATGCCTTCATGGAAAAACGTAAACCTAATTTTCGGAAAATGGCGGAATAGTAATTATGAGTAAGTTGCAAATTCACGGTGCCTTTAATACGCGTACATCCCGGGTCATCTGGATGGCCATGGAACTTGGCCTGGACTATGACCACAACCCAATCCACTACAAAGACGGCAGTACCAGAACCGATGCTTTCCTGGCGATCAATCCCAACGCAACATTGCCCGCAATTGTCGATGGTGACCTTTGCCTGTGGGAATCCCTGGCCATCAATCTTTATCTTGCGAACAAGCATGGCGGGGGTCTCGCTCCCAAAGATGCCAACGAACAGGGCCTGGCAACGCAATGGAGTTTTTGGGCCACGACGGAAGTTGAAGTGGCGGCACTGGATGCCTTGAAAAACCGCCTGTTGCTGCCCGAGGGGGAGCGTGATGAGGCGGTGGTCGCTGCCGCAGAGGCGAAGTTGGCGAAACCTTTGGCGGTTTTGAACGGTGTCTTAGGGGACCGGGATTATCTGATGGGTGATCGCTTTACCGTGGCCGATCTGAATACATCAGCCGTTGTCGGTTGGGCGAAATTGGCCAAGCTGGATCTGTCCGCCTGGCCAAATTTGGTCGCATGGTTGGATCGTTGTATTGGCCGCCCGGCCTTTATGAAGGCACGTGGAAACTAGAGGCGACGATGATGCTGAGGAACCTTGCATGCTGTATCATGATGGCCGGGTTCCTCATGCTATTGGGGGCCGGGGCCGGCCATGCAGCCGCCTCCAAGTCGATCAAAATAGGCACCGATGGCGCTTACGCCCAATGGAGCAGCAAGGATAAGGCCGGCACGTTAATCGGCTTTGAGATCGATTTGGCGAAAGTCCTTTGTCGAGCATCATTGGGACGGCATGATCCCCGCCCTGCATGCCGGCAAATTCGACGTCATCATGGCGGCCATGTCAATTACGCCAGAGCGTCGGGAGGCCGTAACCTTCACCCGTTCCTATGCCCAGGTGCCGGCCCGGTTTGTCGTGGCCAAAGCATCGCCCCTGGCCGGTTTTAAATCTGTGATCCGTCGGATGGATCTATCGACCTTGGCGGCGCGTGATAGAGTGGGCATCAATGGTATTATCAAGGCCTTTCGGGGAAAAACCATCGGTGTGAAATCCGCTAGTAAGCATGAGGCGTTCTTGCACCAGTTTCTGGGCGTCGATGTTGAGATAAAGACCTACGATAAGGATGAGGACCTGGACCTTGATTTCCAGTTAGGTCAGGTCGATGCGGCCTTTGGTCCCATGAGTTATTGGAAGCCGTTGCTGGGCTCGGAGATCGGTGACGACTTTACCCCCATAGGGCCCCGCATTGTCGGCGGGCCGCTGGGCCAAGGCGTGGGGGCGGCTGTGCGCCGGGATGAAAAGGCCCTGGCGGACATTCTTTCAAGTGCTATTCAGGGCGCCATCGATGATGGATCTGTTGCAATATTGGCTAAACGCTGGTTCGGGTTTGATGCCTCAGCCAGGTAGTTGGAATTTGATAGATGCCGATGCCGAATAAAAAACCAACGCCACAACCCGTTGCCGGCTTGGACGAATTGCAGCGTCAGTTGGAGGTTTTTGCCCGGGCCAACTATGGCGACGGTGCCCACGTCCAAAACCTGCGCGGGATGGAGGCGGGCCATGCGGGGTTAAGCTTTGGCTTTACCATCGCGGCACCGAACGGCGGGGGCGAAGACCTGGTCATGCGACTTGCCCCAAAAGGCATCCGATTGCGGGGCAACACGGATGTCTACCGCCAAGCCCCGTTATTGCGTGCCCTTCATAAGGCCGGGCTGCCCGTACCTGCCGTGCGTTATGCCGGGCGGGGGGCTGAAAGCACGGATCCCAATTGGTTTGAGACGCCGTTCATCATGGTCGAAAAACGGCCGGGCGGGATTTATTTTCCGTGGCAGCCAGAGGCGGACATGACAAATGCCGGTCAGGACCCTCAGGCTTATTGGCACCAGGCGATGGAAACGTTGATCGAAATTCATAGTTACGATTGGCGCTCAGATCTAAACGATTGGCAGCCGCCCGAAGGTCTGGAGGCGGAGATCACCCGCTGGGATCGGATCATCGCGCAATCGCCGGAGCCTGCCTGGATAGACCAGGCCCATATCACCCGGGAATTGTTGTTGAAGACATTGCCCGTGGATCAAAAGATCGGGCTGTTCCATGGCGACTATCAGCCCGGCAATATTTTGTACCATAACGGGCAGCTGGAAGCTGTGTTGGATTGGGAAATTTCAGGTATCGGTTCACCCTTGTTGGATGTGGGCTGGTTCCTGATGATCGGCGACCGGGAAAGCTGGTCGGATAGTTGGAAGCCCGCGTCATCCCCCGTTGTCGCGGACATGGTGGCGATGTATGAAGACGGTATGGGTTTTTCCTGTCCGGAAGTGCCCTGGTATCGCGCTTTGGCCGGGTATCGGTTGGGTGCCATCGGCTGTTTGAATGTTAAATTACATCGGCGTGGCCAGCGCGAAGACATAATTTGGGAGCATTTCGCCACTGCCATTCCACGTTTGTTTGGCCGGGCGGCGGAATTGCTTCATGACTACGAGACGAGTTGAGAAAATTTAGGGAGTTGAGAGATGATTGATTTTGGTTTGCCCGATGAATTGGTGGAACTGCGGGACCGGGTGACGAAGTTCATCCATGACGAGATTATACCGTACGAAGCGGATCCCCGTCAGGAATATCACGGCCCCACCGAAGATCTACGCCATGAATTGGTTGCCAAGGCGCGGACTGCCGGTCTGTTGTCCCCCCATGGCCCGGTCGAATTCGGTGGCCTCGGCCTGAACCATGTGGGCATGGCCGTTGTGTTTGAGGCGGCGGGCTATTCCACCCTTGGCCCCTTGGCACTGAATATTCAGGCACCTGATGAGGGTAATACCAATCTGCTGCATCAAGTCGCGACCCAGGAACAAAAGGAACGTTGGCTGGCACCCATGGTAAGGGGTGAAATACGCTCGGTCTTTTCCATGACGGAGCCTGATGGGGCCGGGTCGGATCCATCTTTGATGAAGACAGAGGCGCGCCCCGATGGTGATGATTATATTATCAACGGTCGCAAATGGTTGATCACGGGCATGCATGGGGCGTCCTATCAAATCCTAATGGCGCGCACTTTCGATGCAGATGGCAAAGATCTGGGCGCGACCATGTTCATGATGGACAACGACACGCCGGGAATTGAGCTGGTACGGGTTCTCAATACCATCGACAGCAATTCGCCCGGTGGCCATTCAGAAGTGCTGTACACAAATGTGCGCGTCCCCGCATCACAGGTTCTGGGTCAGGTGGGCCAGGGTTTCCGCAACGCCCAGGTCCGTCTGACGCCGGCGCGAATGACCCATTGCATGCGTTGGTTGGGTGCCGCCGTCCGTGCCAACGATATTGCCATCGAATACGCTAAACGGCGTCAGGCATTCGGCAAGACCCTGGGCGAACACGAAGGCGTTGGCTTTATGCTGGCGGACAATCAGACCGATCTGCATTTCTGCCGTATCGCAATTTGGCAGGCTTGCTGGTTATTGGATCAAGGTGAACAGGCGCGCAATGAAACGTCCATGTGCAAGGTGCGCTGTTCGGAAGCGCTGTCGAACGTGGTTGACCGTTCCCTGCAAATTCTGGGCGGGCGTGGCATCACCGACGATACGGTGGTCGAACGCATCTATCGCGATATTCGCGCCTTCCGCATCTATGATGGGCCGTCAGAGGTTCACCGTTGGGCCCTGGCGCGCAACATCATGAAGGGCAATGCCTAGGGGCATATCTGCGGGCCGTATCTACGGACACAATGGATTCTGATCGCCGGTGAGGCGGTGGATGACGGCGTATTCGACGCATAGTTCCCGCAGGCGAAAGTTGTCTTCACTGCCCGGTGCTTGAGGAAGATCGAGAAAGGCTTGATGGCTGGGATACCAGGCCGCCAGCATTTCATCGATTTTCTGCTCCCCCGTCGCCTGGCCGTGGACCGGATGACGCCACAGGATCTTGCCGCCGACCACGGGCAAAAACGCCTCCAGAACGGTCATATATTCCTGATGCAGACCGGTGCCGGAGAAACCAGCATCAGGCTTATACCGGTTTAGATTGAGCATCAGGACGGGGCCGTCGTTATCGCTGGCGGCGATGGCCTGGATAATGGCAATCTCGTCTTCGTTTCGTTTGATTTGTGACGATGACATGGCGGGCCTCCAACGCTAATCTCTGATAATGTTTAAGTCAGCCTGGGTCAGAGAGAGGAATTGGTCAATATGGACATCAATGTAGCCGGGGAAACCCTGCCCATGCGTGACAGTCTCGCCCGCGAGATTGAGGTCGCTTGGCAACGTATGGCGGCACCCGGCACCTGGTGGACGGGGGCGGAACGCCTGGCCATTGCAGCAGAGGCCCGGCGTGCGGGAGACTGCACTTTGTGTCAAAGCCGCAAAGCGGCCCTGTCGCCCTATACGGTAGACGGTGATCACGACAGCACAGACGATTTACCTGATGTAGTGGTGGAGGCGATCCATCGTCTGGTCACGGATGCGGGGCGCATAACCGAAAAATGGGTGTTGTCCCTGGCGCCCGCACTGGATGAAACCGCCTATGTGGAAATCATCGGCGTCATTGCCTTGTTGACGGGCCTGGACAAACTGGATCAGGCACTTGGTTTAGCCTTGCGCGCCTTGCCGGAGGCGACAGCAAGTGAGCCGAACCGGCAGCGACCCAAAGGTGCCAAGCGGAACTTGGCCTGGGTCTCCACCTTGGCACCCGAAGACGTCGGCCCGGAGGACCCAAACCCTTATCCTCTGCACGGTGACAAGAATATTCATCGTGGCTTGAGCCTGGTACCACAAGAAGTGATCAATTTCTTTGACCTGGACGTGGAGCTGTATTTGAAGGATCACGAGATCAGGGACTTTGAACATGATTTCCGGGCCATCAGCCATGCCCAGATAGAGTTGATCGCAGGACGAACGTCGGCCTTGAACGGGTGCTATTATTGAACTACCTCACATTCAGCTCTGCTCCGTGCGAGTGGCGAAAATTCCGGCGATGACTACGATCTCTCTGCCATCATGACTACGACGGGTGCCGCAGACAGCGTGCCCCATGGCGATGTTCTGATTTTCCTGGTGGAGGCGGTGCACAGTGGCGAAGACAGTGCCATTGCAACAGCCCGTATGGCTGTGCGTGACACCCTGGGCGATGCCGCTTTTGTCGATGCCTGCGCCACCATTGCGTCTTTCAGTGCTGTGGTAAAGATTGCCGACGGTGCCGGTATCCCGCTAGAGGACTACAAGGAAGAGGCAACGCGGGATATGCGCGCCGAGTTTGCCATCAATCAATTTCAATAGCCGATCAGAAATCGATCAATGATTAAAAGGAAAATATTGTAATGGAGTGGTACCCAAAGCGCCGATTTGGCGATCTTGCGGATGAGGCGGCGAAAAAGTTTGGTGATCGTGAGGGGTTGGTTTTCAAGGACGCCCGTTACAGCTTCGCCGAAATCGCGCAGGAGACTGACAAAGCCGCCAAGGGTTTGATGGCCCAGGGCGTCAAACGTGGCGATCATGTGGCCCTATGGCTGAATAATTGCGCCGAATGGGTTTTCATCAGTAACGCCCTGGCCAAAGTTGGCGCTGTTCAGGTGCCCGTCAATACGCGCTTTCGTACGGCTGATCTAGAATATGTGGTGCGCCAATCAGACTCGGCGATGCTGATAACCCATGACCAATCCGGCCCCATCGACTATTTTGGTATGGTGCGTGAAGTTATCGCCCTGCCCGAAGCGGGCAGCGACATCCAGGATGACGCTTTTCCTGAAATGCGCCGTGTCCTGATCCTGGGCCGGGAAGATTATCCGGGTACAGTTTCGTGGGACGAGGTTCTGCGTAGCGGTGATGGCACCTCCTACCAGGACTTAGCAGAGCGCGCGGCATCTGTTGATCCTGATGATCCGGTCTTCATTATGTACACATCCGGCACCACGGGTTTTCCCAAAGGTGCCATGCACAGCCATATTCTGATCCGCAATCTGGAGGAACGGGCCTTTCGTATGGCCCACACCACCAATGATGTAATCCTGAACTTCCTGCCGCTGTTTCATGCCTTTGGTTATTCCGAGGGGATGTTGATGTCCCTGGTCAGCGGTGCCAAGCAAATCGTCACAGAGACATTTGATCCCAATGAAAGCCTGGATCTTGTGGCCAAGGAAGGCGTCACGATCATGCATGGGTTTGAGGCCCATTTGAAAGCTTTGACTGAATGTCAGCTGGCGAACCCGCGGGAAATTAGCACCCTGCGCACCGGTGTTTGTGCCGCTGGGATGCATAGTGCTACGCCGGTGATCCGAAAAGCGGCGCAGGTGTTGGCGCCGTTCAAAAACCTCTCCGGCTTTGGCATGACGGAAACCTGGCTGACGGTTGCCCTGAATTCTTTGGACGATAGCGAAGAGCTGCGTTGTGAATCATCCGGCTATGTCTGCCAGGGCTATGAAATTCGTATTTCTGACCCTGAAACCGGTGCTCAACAGCCCCCAGGTGTTCCGGGTGAGCTGTTGGTGCGCGGCTATAGTGTCATGCTGGGCTATTACAAAAAGCCAGATGAAACCGCGGCCTCGTTTGATGCGGATGGTTGGTTCCATTCCGGCGATACGGCGGAATGGCTGGCGAACGGCTATATCCGCTTCCTGGGCCGCTATAAGGATATGCTTAAGGTCGGGGGCGAGAATGTGGATCCCATGGAGACCGAGGGTATGTTATTGGTCAACCCGGAGATCTCACAGATCGCCATCGTCGCCTACCCGGACGAGGCACTGTCTGAAGTTCCCGTCGCCTTTGTGGAACGCGCGGCGGGCAGTGATATCACCGCCGAAGGTGTTCTGGATCTGTGCCGCGGTAAAGTCGCCTCATTCAAGATCCCGCGCCATGTTTTCTTTCTCGATGAATTCCCCATGACCGCATCAGGCAAAATTCGCAAGGTAGAGTTGCGCGAAGAGGCATTACGCCTACTGGCGGATCGAACTGCGTCTACTGGCTGATTGACCTTTTCCGTGCTTCCAGTCAACAATATGGCGTAACGGGGCGTTATATCGAGACTGGAAAACGGGGTCTGATTGGCTATGAATTGGTATGTAAAGCGTAGGATCGGTGATCTGGCGGATGCGGCGGCTGCAACGCACGGGCAGCGAGAAGGTCTGGTTTTCCAAGGTCAACGCTACAGCTTTGCCGAAGTCGCACTAGAAGTTGATCGTGCCGCCAAGGGGTTGATGGCCCAAGGCATCAAGCGTGGTGATCACGTAGCCTTGTGGTTGAACAATTCCGCTGATTGGATATTCATAAGCTTCGGCCTGGCCAAAATTGGTGCGGTACAGGTGCCGATCAATACCCGGTTTCGAACCTCTGATCTGGACTATGTGGTGCGCCAATCTGATAGCACCGTTTTGATCACTCATAATAAATCCGGCCCCATTGATTATCTTGGCATGGTGCGCGAGGTTTTCGCCCTGCCTGAAACCGGCGATCAGGTTGCCGACAATAGTTTTCCAGAACTCCACCAGGTCATAA
>JAPKBD010000186.1 GCA_028824965.1 Alphaproteobacteria bacterium
GCAAGGCCGCCTCGCAAGATCGCCTCATATGTGGTGCCCGGATACAAAAGATCGGCAACGGCGGCATTAACCTCCTTGAAACGCGTATTGCAAAAGATCAGACGATCCTCCGCATCCCACATGACAAAGGTCTCGTGGAGGTAATTAATCCCCCGTTCCAGCATCTGCCCAATCGGTTCCGCCATGATCCCCCGTTGCGATATTTATTTAATTCGCAGATGTGTACTCCCTCTAATATGGAACACTATAAGCAAACGTAAAATCATCGGCATCTAATGTTCGAATTATTACGAGAAAATTCGTTGAGGCTTTGCCACACCGGCGCGCCGCTGATTGCACCACGACACTATCTGCGTTAGTGGTGGGGCTTATATCTGCAGGTCATATCCAAGTGGAATGAACAATGAAATACGATACTCTGGGCCAAAGTGGTTTACGCATTTCACCTATCTGCCTTGGCACCATGATGTTCGGTGGACGCACAGAAAATGCCGATGCAGCGCGGATTATTGCCCATGGGCGTGAGCGGGGGATCAACTTCATTGATACGGCGGATGTCTATACTGCCGGTCGGTCGGAGGAGATTACCGGTGCCGCCATTGCCGGGGAACGTGATTACTGGGTCCTGGCCACAAAGGTAGCTGGGGCAAAGGGCAATAGGGACGATGGGCCAAACAAAAGCGGGCTGTCGCGGAAATGGCTGCATCAAGCCTGTAATGACAGTCTGGCGCGTCTGGGCACGGATTACATCGATATCTATTACCTGCACAAGGAAGACCACGGCACGCCCCTGGCGGAAACCATCCGCGCCATGGCTGATCTGATCCGGCAGGGTAAGGTTAGGTATTTCGGGCTGTCCAATTATCGGTCCTGGCGGGTTGCGGAAATCTGTCATATTTGCGACGGCCTTGGCATCGACCGGCCTATCGTCAGCCAGCCCTATTACAACGCCATGAACCGTATGCCGGAGGTGGAGCATCTGCCCGCCTGTGATTATTTTGGCCTCGGCGTGGTGCCTTACAGCCCCCTCGCCCGTGGTGTATTGACCGGCAAGTATCCCCCCGGCGCAACGCCACCCGAAGACAGCCGTGCCGGGCACAATGACACGCGCATGATGCAATCGGAATGGCGGCCGGAAAGTCTGGAGATCGCCCAGACCCTGCGCCTGCATGCAGAAGCCAAGGGCATCACGGCGGGCCAATTCGCCTTGGCCTGGTTGCTGCATAACGGCCTGATCCACAGCGCCATCGCCGGCCCCAGAACGTTCGCGCAATGGGATGAGAACCTGGGCGCCCTGGATTATGAATTCACAGCGGAGGATGAGGCATTGGTCGATAGCCTGGTGCCCATGGGGCATCCTTCAACGCCCGGCTATAACGACCCCGCCTATCCTATCGAGGGGCGGGTGCCGCGGGCATAACCAATCATGACACGGTACAAAATAATCGTGGAATATGATGGCGCTAACTTCGTTGGTTGGCAGCGCCAGGCCAATGCTATGAGCGTACAGCAGGCCTTGGAAGAGGCGGTGCTGGGTTTCTCTGGCGAAACGGTCCGCCTGTTCGGTGCCGGCCGAACTGACGCCCGGGTGCATGCATTGGGCCAAGTGGCGCATTTTGATCTGGTTCGGGAATTTACATCCGACAAAGTCCGGGACGCCCTGAATTTTTATCTGCGCCGCCATGCCGCCGTGGTTCTGGCAGCAGAAATTGTCAGCCCGGATTTTGACGCACGCTTTTCCGCCATCGCGCGACATTACCTCTATCGCATCACGGATCAACGGCCACCACCTGCCCTACGCCGGGGCCGCGTCTGGCATGCCCAAGGGCCCCTGAATACAGACGCCATGCACTGCGCCGCCCAGGCGTTGGTGGGCAAGCATGATTTCACCACCTTCCGGGCCGCCCAATGCCAGGCCCCATCTCCCGTCCGCACCATGGATTTGTTGGCGGTGAGCCGGGAAGAAACGGGTGAAATCCATGTCCGGGCCAAGGCCCGGGCGTTTCTGCATCATCAGATCCGCTCCATCGTCGGCTCGTTACATAAAGTGGGCCTGGGCAGATGGGCCGTGCCGGATATAGCCGACGCCCTGGCCGCCTGCGACCGCAAACGGTGCGGACCTGTGGCCCCTGCGGAGGGCCTATATTTAACGGGTGTGGATTATCCTGAGGCCCAAGATTAGAGTATGTTTACATTAAACATTCTCAGCCTCTTAAGATAAAGAGCAATTGAACCAATCACTTGGGTCGCGAGAGCGACCCCAATTGATTGAAAATTGCTCTAGAGCAACCGCGAAGCCAGGCCGTTGAACAGCAGGCTTAAAACGAAATTGAAGGCAACGATGCCGACGCCTGTTACCATCTTGCATTTCAACCCGGTGCGGGCCACCAAATAGCCGTAGAACAGCATGGAGATATGGGCCACCATCAAAGTAATGGCACCGGTTTGTCCCGGCAGTGCGGAGGAGAGGAATAACATCACCGCCGGCAGGATCACCGCCATCTCCAGAACATTGGCCCAGTTCCAGACGATAATGTAGGGCACGTAAGTCTCGGTCAGATCCAAAAGCCGGGAAACCGGCACCATGACCAACGGGAAGATCAGCCAGCTTGCCGCAAAGGTCACCGATTTGACAATAATGTACCATTCAATAGCGGTTTGAGGACCGTCCGCCACATGCATGAGAGGTTGGTGGCTAAAACTGAGCATCAGGAAAATGATATAGAACGGCGCGACCACGAAGATCGCGGCGAAAGAACGCCAGAAGCCATCAATCGTCAGATCGAAGAACGACAAGGCGTCCGGGTCCATCCGGGCAATACGCCAGGCGCCATGGATGGATTTGGTTACCTCAAGCAGCATCGAGGTCTCCCGCCTCAAAATACAGCTCCAGCATCCGGGCATAGACACCGGCCAGGCGTTCGATATCGCTGACGCTGGCCTGCTCATCCACCTTGTGCATGCTCTCCGATATCAGGCCGAATTCCGCCACCGGGCAATGGTGATGGATAAAGCGCGCATCCGACGTCCCCCCCGTGGTGGTCAGGGCTGGGCGTTTGCCGGTGACATCCTCTACCGCCTGCGCGATCAATTCAGTAAACGGCCCCGGTGCGGTCAGGAACGGTTCCGCCGAGAGGTGGAAGCTGAGATCGTATGTCCCGCCAACCGCGTCGCATTGTTCCCGCAACCAATCCTGCAGGCCCGTCGCCGTCTGTTCCGTGTTAAAGCGGATGTTGAAGACCGCCCTAGCCTGGGACGGAATAACGTTGGTGGCCGTATTGCCCACATCGATGGTTGCCAGTTCCAGGTTGGTGGGGGAAAAATGCTCATTACCCGTATCAAAGGTATGCTCACTTAGGCGGGTCAGCATCTTGATCAAACGGGGCAAGGGGTTGTCGGCCAGATGAGGGTAGGCCACGTGACCCTGGGTACCGCGAACCACCAAAGTCCCGGACAAACTACCCCGGCGGCCTATTTTGACCATATCGCCCAAGTTTTCCGGGTTCGTTGGTTCCCCAACCAGGCAATGGTCCAGCTTTTCGCCGCGCTTATCCAGCCAATCCAGAACTTTTCGCGTGCCGTTGATGGAGGGGCCCTCTTCATCCCCCGTTATCAACAACGAGATGGAACCGTCAAAGTTGCCGCCCCGTTTGGCCAGAAAAGTATCCACGGCGGCGATAAAGGCCGCCACCGCGCCCTTCATATCCGTCGCGCCCCGGCCATAAAGAATACCGTCACGAATATCGGCAGCGAACGGATCCAAACTCCACGCCGCTTCATCACCCACAGGGACAACATCCGTGTGGCCGGCAAAACAGAAATTGCGGCCAGCCGTGCCCAGACGGGCATAGAGGTTATCCACATCAGGCGTATCGGGCGCACTGAACGTCATGCGATGGTTTTCAAAGCCAAGCCGCGCAAGGGCGGCAGACGTTACGGCCAAGGCCCCGCCGTCCGTAGGCGTGACAGAGGCGCAGCGGATCAAGGCGCGGGTCAGCTCGACTGCATCGGTGGGCTTGTTATCGGCCATGGCGAATTCTAATCGCGCAATAATTCGTTGATGGATGTCTTGGCGCGGGTGCCCGCATCGACCTGTTTGACGATCACGGCGCAATATAGATGCACGCCGCCGTCCGAACCAGGCATGGAGCCGGGCACAACGACGGAATAGGGCGGCACCCGGCCATAGGTCACTTCACCCGTCGCCCGATTGACGATTTTGGTGGAGGAGCCAAGGAACACGCCCATGGACAACACAGAACCTTCTTCAACCAAAACCCCTTCCGCCACTTCAGAGCGCGCGCCGATGAAGCAATTGTCTTCGATGATTACGGGGTCTGCCTGCAACGGCTCCAACACACCGCCAATGCCCGCACCGCCTGATATATGGCAGTCCTTGCCGATTTGCGCGCAGCTGCCAACCGTGGCCCAGGTATCCACCATGGTGCCGCTATCCACATAGGCGCCAAGATTAACGAAGGACGGCATCAAGACGACGTTCGGTGCGATATAGGCGGATCGGCGCACAATGCAATTCGGCACGGCGCGGAAGCCTGCGGCACGGAACTGATTATCGCCCCAGCCTTCGAATTTCGACGGCACTTTGTCATACCATGTGCCTGTACCGGGCCCGCCCTCGATCGGGGCCATGTCGTTCAGGCGAAATGACAGCAACACCGCCTTTTTCAGCCATTGATTGACTGACCAGCCATCGGCACCTTTTTCAGCAACCCGGCTTTCGCCTTTGTCCAAGGCTTCCAGGGCCGCATCGACCGCATCGCGCATCTCACCCTTGGTGTTGACATCAATGCTGTCGCGCTGTTCCCAGGCGGTCTCTATGGCGGCTTCAAGGTTGGACGTATTCATCAAATTTCTCTCTGTTCTGACCTGATTTGGCGGTGGGGCAAACTACCGTGACACGGCATTCTGTCAACCGCTCCATTACTGTTCTAAGTCTGCTCTAATTTTGGGACAAATCCAGCAACCAACCTGGTAGGTCATCGGTGATGTGGTGCACATGATCAATATGTTCCGGCCCCAATTCCAGATCCCGTCCGCCCCGGACCCAAACAGTGCCCATGCCGAGTTCTGACGCGGGCACCAGGTTCTTGGCGATATCTTCCACCATAACGGAACGCTTTGGATCTATGTCATAACGATCCAGCATCACATCATATGGTTGGCTGTTGGGCTTGGGCAGGAAATCACCATCGACAACATCGAACGACGCCTCAAAATGATGTTCAATTTCCAGATGGCGCAGGACCCGGTCTGCATGTTCGTTGGTGGCATTGGTATAAATCAACTTACGCCCCGGCAACTTACCAAGCGCGAGGCCCAATCGGTCATCAACAAGAATATCCGACAGGTCGAGGTCATGGACATAGTCCAGATATTCGTCCGGATGCAGGCCCTTTTCCACCATCAGACCACGCAACGTGGTGCCATAGGTGTGAAAATACTTCTTTTGCACCACCTTGGCCTGATCCAAGGGCAAATCCAGGAATTTCGCGACAAAATCCCCCATACGTTGGCCCAATTGGGCGCCAAGGTCCGATGTGGCGGGATAAAGAGTATTATCGAGATCAAAGATCCAGACGGCGACGTCATTAGGGTTCAATTTTGGTGTTTCGAGCATGGCGCTACACTGAAGCCTAAGGGGCTGGAAAACAAGGCCTGGGTTCCCAATATGGGGGCATTAATCTGGCTTTAAGACACGGGCCATAAACTTCGTCCCGCTATGCTTAAAAATATGTTGAAACGCAAAATTGCGCCAATGACCAGTTCTTCGAAGGAACTGACAATTGGGTCTTCGCATCTGCCCGTACCTGTCGCAGGTGGCGGTGACGGCGGTTTGGATTATGCCGCGCAAACAAAATTGCTGGCGGGGGCAGACCTGTCGGCCCGTCTGTTGCTGGCCCAAAGCCAAGAGACCATGCCGGAAATTCTATATTTCCTGGCCGGTGATCAGGAGGCAGAGGTGCGCCAGGCCGTGGCCGCAAACCCTGCGACACCTGTGCAGGCGGACAAAATGCTGGTGGACGACGCCGATGATAATGTGCGCGGCGACCTGGCCCTGAAAATTGCCCGCCTTTTGCCTGATATGCCCGATGATGAGCAGGAAAAGGTCCGCGAGCTGACTTTTGACATGCTGAAACGTCTGGCTTCGGACCAACTGCCCCGGGTGCGGGCCTTGTTATCGGAGGAATTGAAAAGCAGCCGCGATGTACCGGTTACAATTATCCGGCAATTGGCGTTGGATGTGGCCGCCATCGTCGCGACGCCTGTTTTGGAATATTCGCCCTTGTTAAGCGATGCCGATCTGATGGAGGTGATCGCGGCGGGCTGTGCGGATGAGGCCTTGAGCGCCATCGCGCGTCGATCCGAGGTCTCGGAAGATGTCGCGGATGCGGTTGTTGCTACATTTGATGTACCCGCCGTTGCCACCCTGCTGGCCAACAAAAAAGCCTCCGTGCGGGAGGCGACCCTGGATAAAATCGCGGAAAATGCAGCGGATGTGCAAAGCTGGCATGAACCGCTGACCATGCGTCCCGAACTTTCCATCCGCGCGGTGCGCCGGGTTGCAGGTTTCGTCGCATCTTCTTTGCTGGAAGTGCTGGCAGAGCGGAACGATCTGGACCACGAAACCACCCGATTTTTGACCAAACGCCTGAAAGACCGCATTGCCGAGAGCGAAGGCGAAGTTCAGGCCGAAGAACGGGAACAGGCCATGGTCCTGGATCAACGCAGCCTGTTGGACGATGAGGCCATGGAAGAAGCCATCCAGGCCGGGCGCAATGACTTCGTGCTGGAAGCCCTGGCCCTGCGTTCGGAACTAGACCCCAAAGTGGTGCGCAAGATCATCATGTCATCGTCGCCCAAGACCATTACCGCCCTGGCCTGGAAGGCCAATCTGTCTATGCGGACGGCGATCCAACTGCAAAGCCGCACGGCCAGAATTCCGCCAAAAAAACTGCTGAATGCACGCCATGGCACGGATTTTCCCGAGACCGGGGACAAGATGCTGCAACATCTGAAGAAAATGCTTCGATAACTTGGCAAACCCAGGGACGGAATTAAGGCGTCGTTAAGGGGCGCTCATGTAGGCTGCGCAGACAAAATTTGAAACAATCGAGCGGGCAAAGTGGCAAATTTTCGCATACAGCGCAGAGTATTGGGTCGGGCATTGGATGAGGTATCGGGTGAAGCCGTGCAGAGCCAGGTGCACCACGACGGCATCGGCAACACGGACGCAGTAATCCTCTCGGCTGAGGAACTGATCACCAGCTATGCCGGACCGGTCGTGCTGTTTGACGGCGCCGGCGAGATCTTATCGAAAAACGGTTTGGCAGAACCAGTTACAGTCGCCCTGGAAAACATTGATGACGGCGCAGAATTACGGGCCATGCTGGCGGACGTATTGCGGAACGGCGGCGTGCAATCGAAACGTTTTCAACTGCCAATTCCCACCGGGCAAGGCGTCTTTGACATTACGCTGATGCCCGAGGGTGATTTCGCTGATAGCGCGATGGAGCAACAATCAGGCCATCAACGGGTCTTGTTGCTGGCCCGGGACAGCACCTTTGATGTGAATTTCAGCCGGGCCTTGGTCGCCTCGCGCCAATTATTCAAAGACTTGGTCTCTTGCTCCACAGATTTTGTTTGGGAAACCGATGCCGACGGCTGCTTCTCGTTCGTGTCGGGGCGGGGTCTGTTGGGCTATACGCCTGATGAACTGGATGGTCGACCGGCGCGGGATCTATTGGCCGATACAGAACGACGCGACGGCGGGGAAGCGCCCCTGAACCCGTTTGAAAGCCTATCCCACCTGGATGAGGTGGAGTGCTGACTGCTCGACCGGAGTGGTGAACGCACCTGTGTTCGGGCCTCGTGTGTGCCGGTTTTCGATGCTGATGATGGCACACTGCAAGGCGTTCGCGGTGTCTGCCGGGACATCACCAATGACAAAATGCGCCAGGCGGCCCTGGACCGGGCCAGGGAACGGGAACAGTTAAGCCGATCCATTATTGATTCAATTCGCGATGCCGTTACGCCGGGCGAAATGTTTGCTGCTGCTGCCGCGGCCACGGCTTCAGCCATCGCAGCCAGTCATATTTGGATCCTACGTGACAACAAGGCAGGCGGTCTGCACCTGGCAGCAAACCAAGTTGTTGCCGAAACAAACGATGAAGCAAACGACGATGCAGACGGCGAAACTATGGCCGCTGATACGACGGTGGACATTGATATTCTGGCCGAGGCGGAAAAATATTTTGCCGGCAATCTGAACAGGGTCCATCGGGTAGAAGTAAATGACCGGCAAGTCCTTTTGGCACCTTGTCATTTCCGCCACCAGCCCAAGGGTATACTGGCCGTGGCACTGG
>JAPKBD010000187.1 GCA_028824965.1 Alphaproteobacteria bacterium
CCGTTACTGTCAACTGGATGTATTGTCCAAAAACAACAAAGCCCCAGCGGTCAGGGACCGCCGGGGCTTTGGTATTTTGGTGGCTCCTCCCAGATTTGAACTGGGGACACCGGGATTATGATTCCCGTGCTCTAACCAACTGAGCTAAGGAGCCTATAGACCCCGGAACGTTTCCTGGCAGAAAGCGTGCGGGGCAGGGAGGGATATAAGGTTTCACCGCCCCTACTGTCAAGCCGTGATCGCGCGCAACGACCAAGTTGCGGCCGAGTTGTGGCTATGTCTTTGCACCGCTCGACAGGTGCTGGGGCGGGGGGTAGATTGGTCAGGTTGGCTGCCCCACTGCGCGGTGGCCGTTTTTTGCTGGATTTGATTGTTATGGCCCAGATTAACGAGATTATAGAGCGCTTTAACGGCTGGTTGGCGGAGGCTGAAAAGGCTGAGCCGAATGACGCGACGGCCATGTCGTTGGCTACGGTGGACGGTGATGGCATGCCCAATGTGCGCATGGTGTTGTTAAAGGCGGTGGATGCGGCGGGCTTTGTTTTTTACACCAATTTGGAAAGCGCCAAGGGCGTGGAGTTGCTGGGTGCGGGTAAGGCGGCAATGTGTTTTCATTGGAAATCCCTGCGCCGTCAGGTCCGTGTGCAGGGTGCAATAGAAGTGGTCAGCGGGGGGGAGGCGGATGCCTATTTCGCCTCCCGCGCCAAGGATAGTCAGATCGGGGCCTGGGCCTCCCAACAATCCCGGCCCCTGCCGGATCGTTTTGCCTTGGAAAAAGCGGTCGCGAAATTTGCCGCGAAGTATGCCATCAGCACCGTGCCCCGGCCCGAATATTGGTCCGGCTTTCGCCTGATGCCGCAGCGGTTCGAATTTTGGCAGGATAAACCATTCCGCCTGCATGATCGTGAAGTGTACCTCCCGGACGGTGACGGCGGTAATAACTGGCGAACTGAGAAGCTTTTTCCTTAAGGCGATACTGTTGCCCTGGATGCCCTGGATGCGCTGATCTAATCGGATCAGCTACGGGCACTTAATCTCTGTCGGGCTGCGTCTTTCATCAGCGAACGAAAATGTGGCACTATGTCTGGGTATCAGTTGTAAGGGGTCTTCAATGTCGCCGCCAAATTCTACATCTTCCTATCCCCTTGAGGGGGTTACCGTCCTTGATTTCGGCCAAATCTACAATGGCCCCTATGCCTCCTTCATGCTGGCCATGGGTGGTGCCCGGGTGATCAAAATTGAACCGCCCGGGGGAGAGCCTTTGCGTAAGCGCACGGCTGCTGCGGGTGGATCGGTCCCCCTGGCGACCCTGAACGCCAACAAGGAAGGCATCACCCTTAATCTGAAGCATGAACGGGGCCGGGAACTGCTGCGCAAAATGGTCCTCCAGGCGGACGTGTTGTTGGAGAATTTCGCCCCGACCGTGATGGACCGCCTGGGCGTGGGCGCTGACAGCCTGATGGCCCTGAACCCACGCCTGGTCTATGCCTGCGGTTCCGGCTATGGCCGCGAGGGTCCGCGCCGGGATGATCTGGCCATGGACCTAACTGTACAGGCCGTCAGCGGCGTGATGCATGTAACTGGCTTTCCCGACGGCCCGCCCGTAAAGGCGGGGCCGGCCATCGTCGATTTCATCACTGGTACGCATTTGTATGGCGCGGTTATGACCGGGTTGTACGAGCGGGAGCGGACGGGCAAGGGCCGGTTGGTTGAAGTCTCCATGCTGGATTCGATCTATCCCACCCTGGCCTCAAATTTGGGGATGTACTTCGGGCAAAAGCAAAGTGGTGGAGAGATCCTCACCCGCACCGGCAATAAACACGGCGGCCTGTCCGTTGTCCCCTACAACGTCTATGCCGCCTCGGATGGTTATGTGGCCATCATCACGGTGCAGGAGAAACATTGGCAAAACCTGTTGGTCGCCATGGGGCGAGAAGACCTGGCGGATGATGAACGCTATCTCACCTCCGATGCCCGTGTTGAGAATATGGAGGAGGTCGACGAGATGGTTGCCGCCTGGGTCGCTACCATGACCAAGACCGAGGCCGAGGCCGCTGCCCAGCGCCACCATATCCCCACCGCAGCCGTGCGTGATTTGGAAGAAGTGGTGAACGATCCCCATCTGCACGAACGCGGCATGCTGCGCTGGATCGATCACCCGGACGTAGGCCGCATTGCCGCCCATCACAGCCCCATCCGTTTTGGCGGGACGGAACCTATGGAGCTGACCCTGAACCCAGGTTTGGGGCAGGATAACGACGCCGTCTATGGCGACTGGTTGGGCCTGGAGAAGGAGGAGATTTCTGATCTGCGTGACGAGGGCGTGATTTAGGCTCAGCTCAGCTCAAATCCAATCCAGTTCAATTGGGGCCGCATCCTGACGCGTTTGACGGATTGGGCACATACCATTAGTTTCCGAGGCCATAAAAATGACCCTTCAGTTGGAACGTACGCATGTCTGAATTATTGAGTGATGCCGAGGTTATCGAACGCATTTTTCACCACGTTGACAATAAAAGCACCGACACCGGTGACCAAGTCTGGCAGGAACCGGTGGAGAACTATACTTCAGAAGAGCGCTTTCGGGCGGAAATCCAACTGCTGCGCAGTATGCCGGTCCCCTTTTGCCCGTCTGCTGCTTTGCCGGGACCGGGATTATACGTTGCCCGAACAGCGGCCTTGACGCCGTTGCTGGTGGTGCGTGGGATGATGGCGTGGTGCGCGCCTTTCGCAATGCCAGCCGCCATCGCGGTATGCGGGTTGCCACGGGCAGCGGCTGTGCCCGGGCCTTCAACTGCCCCTATCATGCCTGGAGTTATGGCCTGGATGGAGAATTGAAGTTTATTCCCGGCGAGAAGGGCTTTCCCGGCTTCCATAAATCGGATCATGGCCTGGTGCCGGTCACGGCGGAGGAAAAGCACGGCGTCGTCTTTGTCACGCAGGATGAGGCTGTTTCGACTGCCGCCATGGACGCGATGCCGCAAATCCTTTACCCGGAGCAGCAACTGTTCGATACCTCGGAAATGTCGGACGAGGCCAATTGGAAGCTATTGTGCGAAACCTCGATGGAGGGGTATCACATTAAGGCGCTGCACAACCGCTCCTTCTTCCCGTACGGCTATGACAATCTGAATATTGTTGAGACCTATGGCCCGAATTCACGGATCGTCTTCCCGTTCCGGCGCATTGAAAAACTACGCGATATTCCTGCCGAAGAGCGACGTATCGACGGCATGGTGACCTATGTCTATCAATTGTTTCCCAACGCCCACGTATCGGTTCTGTCCAACCACAGTCTATTTATTGTGATGGAGCCGGTCAGCCCGGGCCAGAGCAAATGGATCATCTATCGATTGAGCAATCGTGATGGTACTGGGAATAGTAATGGGGCGAGCGGAAAAGAAAAACTGGCTGAAGCCAAACGTGATTCAGTGTTTGTCAAAGACACCGGCCTGGACGAAGACCGGGAAGCGGCCCGCGCCATTCAGGCTGGGATGGAAAGTGGGGCCAACACGAACCTTACCTTTGGCCATTATGAAAAGGCGATCGTGCATTTTCATTCAAATTTGCAGGCCCTATTGGCAAAGGTCGCCTGATTATTGCCGACTGAACCTGGCGCCGTCATCCTTTCAAACATGCGCTAAATTAAGATTTGCGCCAGGCCCCGAAATAGACGGATGCGGCTGTACCCAGGCCGAAGACAAGCATCCCCGCGGCCACAAAATACGGCAGTTGGGCGAATGACATACCGAATGCGGATAGTGCTATAGTGCCGCCGCCGACGGTGATCAGCAAACGAACGGCACCCGCCAGTACGGGCCAGCCGACACTGCCCGCACCTTGAGAGGCGAAATAGAGCGACAGGCCAAGGCCGTGGAAGGCATAAAACGGGCCGACGATGACTAGATACGCGCCAGCGGCGATTATGACGTCTTTGTTGGTGGTGAATATGCCGGCCCACAATTCGGGCCATATGGCTGTGGCGGTACCAATGCCCCCCGCGATGATGGCTGCCGCCAGCCCGCCCGTCCAGCCAATCCGTTCCGCGCGCGATGTTTGTCCGGCCCCGATGTTGGCGCCCACCATGCCGATCAAACTCGCACCGATGCCGAATATGATTGGGATCAAAAGGAATTCCAACCGGGTCGCGATGCCGAAACCCGCCAGGGCCGCCGCCCCAAACCCCGTGACCAGGCCGGTCAGCAGCATGACGGTTGTAACTGTCAGAAATGGCGAAAGACTGGCAATCATCCCGACGCGCAGGATGTCCCTGAACAAATCCCGGCGTAAGCGCAGGGTGGAAAGGCGGACGACAAGGCCGCTGCGCCCGGACGCCAAACGGTAAGCCAGATAAAGGCTGGAGATGCCGAATGCCGTTACCGCACCCCAGGCGACACCTGCGATGCCAAGGTTGGGAACGGGGCCCCAGCCCAGGGCAAGCGCGCCACTGAGGGGTATTTGGATGGCGGCGGCCAGCAACATAGCCTTAGCCGGCGTTTTCATATCGCCCGATCCACGCAGCAAACTGGACAGGGTATTGGCCAGCCAAACCGTAACGCCGCCAAGAAAGACCACGTCGGAATAGGCCAGTGCGGCTTTCAAGATGTCCCCACCACCGCCAAGGAATTGGAAAAATGCTTCACCGAATGCCAGGTATGCGATGGCAAATAGTGCACTTGCCGCCAACGCGATCATCAAGCCATGCCAGGCCAGGGCCTCTGCCCGGGCCGTATTACCACCGCCCATGGCGCGGGCAATGGCCGCGGCGATGGCACCGCCCATAGCACCAGCGGATAACATCATGATCAACATCATCATGGGAAAGCCCAATGCCAGCCCCGCCAAAGCCGTGGTGCCCAACTGACCCACATACCACATCTCCGCCACGGTGACGCCACTGCCAACCAGAAAGCCGACGGTGTTTGGTGCGGCCAAGCGCAGCAGCGTGCCGCCAATGGGTCCATTCAACAACCGGTCGACATTACTGTGCCGGGGTGGGGCGGCCTGCGGATTTGGGATTACTCTATTGATGATGATCTCAATTTACTTTGGTTAGGCCGCAACAGGCTGTGTTTGTGCCTGTGGCTGGCTGGCACGCAGATGGCGTATCTTCAACAGCACGGTCAAGTGCAGGATGATAAAGACTGGTACAAAGAAGCTGGGAAATAGATTAAAGGGCCAGACATCCATAGGTGCACTGGTGATACCTAGTGGTATCAACCCTGGGAACACGCCGGAGGCAAGGCCGGCCGTTACCACGGCGACAACGAAGTCGAACAGTCCCAGCAGATGAAAGCGAACCAATTGGGTCGATGTGACCATTTCGGGATTGCGGGCCAAGCGGTAGAAGATGACTGCGGCCATCATGCCAACGGCCACGTCACCCAAACCTGCGGGCCAGGCAAACAGGCCGGGCAGGACGTCATAATAGTATAATGTCAGAAAGCCAAAGCCCATGACGCGCCACAACTGCAACAGGGATAGGGTGATTATGTCCTGGGACAGCACGAAGTTTTTGAAAGCTGGCCAAAATCTATAGAGTGCCAGAAACGTGACCACCGGAACCACAGCTGAGAGAGCGACCGGCGCGAAAAACGACTGCCCATGATTTTCCAGTATCCGCTCAACACCAAGCACATAGGCGCCTGCGAACCAAGCCGACAGCAGAACGGCTAATCCGGTCAAACCCATTGGCGTCCAGATTGGGGGTGTTTGGGACTTAAACATGGTACGGCCTCCCTTTATGTGTATATGCACTAAATCAAGTAAAAAAATGACTACAACTGCTGAACCGCCTCGACGGTGGCTCCGAGGTCGGTAATCAATCCGCCCCAACGCGCCGCCCCTAAGGCATTGACGATCTGGGATTGTGCCTGTTGCCAATGGGGCAATGCGGTTTCAAGGGCCTGCCTTCCGTCGTCGGTTAAACGCAGGACTTTCGCGCCACGGATGCCGCTACGATCCGTCTCGACGAAACCTTTGTCTTCCAACGGGCGTAGGTTCCGGATCATCGTGGTACGGTCCATCAACAATTTCTCGGCCAGCTTCGTCTGTGGTTGTTCGCCAATCCGCGATAGTGCGGCCAGCACCGTGAATTGCCCAGGCGTCAGTCCAACCGGTTTCAATGCAGCGTCGAACAATTGGGTGACCACCCGTGTCGTCTTACGCAAGCTGGCGCAGGTGCACATGGCAACGTTCAGATCCAGTTGGGGGTCCAGGATCAGGTCTTGGTCCGGGCCGTCAGTTGGTTTCGTCGATATCGGTGTTTTGTCCATAATATGTATATGCACACAACATTGCCGACTGTCAAGGCCTCGCCTTCGACCTTTAGGTGTTCAACAGCGCTTCAGCCCGCGCTCGAAGATCATCGCCGATACGCGATGGCCGACGTGCTTCAAGGTCCAGCTGTACGCCGAACTGGCTCAGACTGGCGATATCTGCACCGGTGGCGGCGTTGCGCATGCGGTGGCAGAACCGCACGGAGGAGCCGCCCAGTTGCGCGATGCAGCTTTCAATATCGATCAAATCGCCCGGCTTGGCCTGGCTTTGGAATGCCAGCTGGAATTCAAATGTGGAAAGCCCGTATCTGTTGGTGGTCATATATTCGGGCGTCATACCAAAGGCCGACATGATGAAGCTGTTGGCGGTGGAGAACCGATGGATATAGCCGGGCAGGGACAGGTTCCCGGCCCAGTCCGCTTCCTCCACCCGCGCAACATTGGCCAGGGCGGGTACCCAAGTTGCCTCATCGCCCGGAATAGGTCGGTCCTCGCGCCCATCGCCGTCCCATGCGACCGCGGGTCCAGAAAGTGTGACGCCGGTCAGCGTCTGTTGCATGGTCGTGCACAATTCGCCCGAACCGGCATTGAACAGCTTGTGGGCAATGGTTGGTGTGGCACCGGCATCAATCAGGGCAGTCTCTACCCTGTAGATATCCCGGTTGCGTAATTCCGCCTTGTAGTGGGTCAGGGCCCTTGTGGTCCGCGCTGCTGCTGCGTCTACGCCTAGCTGCTGTAGGAACCGCCAGGTCGCGCCCTCAAATTTTTCGTAATAATATGCGACGGTGAAATGTTCTGTCGCATCCACCTCCCACGGGGCGACGTCGCCGCGGAATGTTTCGCTGTATCCGGTCGCCATCGCTAAATCTGTCATGTTATTTCCCTGCCGCCTCTTCCTGTTGTAACGCAAAGATAGAGCTGTAGCCCTTGGACCAATCGGGCGGGATCAGGCAGGGTTCGGGGTCGAAGTGGATCCATTTGGCCGGTTCGCCCCGGATCAGGGTATCGGCAAAGGGCACGCCGGTGACCACGCTGTTGGGAAAGGTCAAGGCATCGGCGGAGGCATAGGTGTGCAGCAACAACCGCCGGCTGCGCGGCGAATTGTTGGCCATGGAACCATGCAGCATGCGGCAATTGTGGATGGTGATGGAACCTTTGCCCCCGCGCATCCAAATCGCTTTGTCCCGCTCAACACCGGCCAGATCGTCGTCACTCAACGCGCCGACCCAATTGCCGTCGTCGCCGTACAGGTCATAAATTTCGCCCTTATGGCTGCCGGGGATCACGCCCATGGGCCCCATTTCGTCATCCACGTCGTCCATATACAGCCCGATGGTCAGGGGGGAATAATTGGTGTGAGGCCAGAACTGAATATCCTGGTGCCATTTCACTTCCTCGCCGCCGCCGGACCATTTCATGTTCAGCTTGGAATGATGATATTTTACATTCGGGCCAACCAGGTCCTCAGCCAGATCAACGATGGGCCCGCGCAAACCAAATTCCTCATAAACCGGATCCAGGGCAACGGGTTGGGAAATCCGCCTTAGGCGCGGTTCCTCTGCCGTGTGATTGGGCTCCAGATCAAAAACCTTGCCGGATTTCGTATGGCTTCGACTGTCATCGATAAATCGGTTGGTGACCGTCCACAGGCGGTCCAGCCAATCGTCATCGATAAAGTCTTCCAAAACCAGATAACCGGTCTCAAAATAAGCCTCCCGCTGTTCCTGGCTCAACACCTTTGGTGGGTGGCTCAATATGTCTTCCGGCTTCATGGCGGGCTCCCTTTGGATCGATATTTGACAGCCGGCGCTGGGCGGGTCATCACTTGAGCATGATTATACGTGATGAAACCGTTGATGATAGGGCCGCAGTACGAAGGGTCGTCATCGCCGCATTTGAGCAACCAGCAGAGGCCGATTTGGTTGCGGCCCTGCAGGCATCTGGGGATGCTGAATTCTCACTGATCGCAGAAGATGATGGCGACGTCGTCGGCCATATTCTGTTCTCGAAGCTCCAGTCCCCGAACGGCTGCCTTGGCCTCACAAACGTGTCCGGGCTTCTGTCGCTTTAACATTTCGTGAGCGAGAGGA
>JAPKBD010000188.1 GCA_028824965.1 Alphaproteobacteria bacterium
CCACCGAACGCAAAGCACTTTCGGGCATCAAAGTATTCGACATGACCCAAGGGGTCGCCGGCCCGCACGCGACGATGTTGATGGCCCAACACGGTGCCGATGTGATCAAGGTTGAACCCCTGGATGGTGATTGGGGCCGCGCTTTAGGCAAGGTTTACGGTGACCTGTGCGCCCATGCGGTGACCTTCAACCGGGGCAAACGCTCCATCGCCCTGGATATGAAAACAGAGGAAGGCCGCGCGGTCGCCAAAAAAATGGCCGCAGAAGCCGATATCGTCGTCGAAAGTTTCCGCCCCGGCGTGATGGGCCGCTTTGGCCTTAGCTATGATGATATCAGGGCGGTGAACGAAGACGTCATCTACCTCTCCGTCACCGGCTTTGGCCAGGAGGGGCCCTATAATGGCCTGCCCGTTACGGACAGCGTGATCCAGGCTTTTTCCGGCCTGATGTCCATCAACCGGGATAGTGAAGGCGCACCGCAACGGATCGGCATGATCGCCATCGATGTCATGACCGGCCTGTATGCCTATCAAGCAATTTCGTCGGCGCTGATCGCCCGTATGCGCTTTGGTGAGGGGAAATACATTGATTGTTCTCTGATGCAGTCAGCGGCTGCGTTTCAAAGTGCGAAGATCATGGAACACCATATTGAAGACGGCGCACCACAGGTTCTGTACGTGCCCGTCGGCACCATGAAGACGGCGGACAGCTATATCAACATCACCGCGATGCGGGAGCGGCATTATGTCTCTCTCTGCCAGGTTCTGGGCCGCGAAGACCTGATCGACGATCCGCGCTTCAACACCCGTGACAAACGGATCGAGCGTGAAGCGGAATTGATGCCGATGATCCGGGCCGAATTCCTGAAAAAAACTACCGCTGAATGGTGCAAATTATTGACAGAAGCGGAGGTGATGAATTCGGCTATCTCCGACTACGGCGATTACCTCAACAACGAACAGGTCAAGGCGGTCAACAGCGTTGCCTGGGTGGAACATCAGGGCATCGGCGAACTTCCCATGGTCAACATTCCGGGCCTGCCGGCGATTGAGGGCGCGGACCAGATGACGGAATGTGCCCATATTGGCCAGCACACATCAGAGATTTTGGCCGAAGCCGGTTTTGGCGCCGATGAGATTGCCGCCCTGTTAGCATCCAACGCCGCCGGTGAATACGCCGCCTGAAGGCCGTCATGAATAACCGCCATGAATAATGTGGATCCACAAACTCTGGGCGGGGGGCTGGAGGGTCTACCGCGTCTGGTTTTTGACATTGTCTTAGGCTTGGTCAAGCCACTGTTTGCCTTCAACCAGCATGACTCCTTCTTGTACTGGCCGTTCCTTACGACTGCGTTGATCCTGGCGCTACTGGTTTATGTGGTCCAGCGCCGCGATGGGGGGAGCGGCTTTTTTCAACGCTATTTCAGTCGAAGGATCTGGGGTCATCCGTCCGCCAAGGCGGACTACAAATTCTATTACATCAACGGGGTGCTGTTTCCGGCCATCTTTGCACCCATGATCCTGTCCGGCGCGTGGATCGGTGGATGGGCCCAAACTGGATTGCAAATGGCCTTCGGGCCTGGGCCAAATTTTTTGACGGGAACATGGACCACTGTTTTTTACACCATCGTCTTTTTTTTGGTTTACGACTTCGGGCGTTATCTGGCGCATTTCGTTCTGCATCGATTTGATATTTTGTGGCAATTCCACAAGGTGCATCATTCGGCCGAGGTCCTGACGCCTTTCACGGCCTTTCGCGCCCACCCGGTGGATTTAATTGTCATGGCGACATTTCCGGCCCTGACAACGGGCCTGGTCAATGGCGCCTTCAATTATTGGTCGGGGGGTGCGGCGGGTTATTATTTATTCTTTGGCCTGCACGCCTTGGTCTTCATCTACAACCTGGTTGGCAATCTGCGTCACAGTCCGGTCTGGTTAAGCTATGGCCCTGTGTTGAGCCAGATCGTTATCTCGCCGGCCCAACACCAAATCCACCATTCCATCGAGGAACGCCATTGGGGCTGCAACATGGGCTTTGCCCTGGCCATCTGGGACGCTATGTTCGGCACATTGTATATCCCGAAAGGCCGCGAAACATTCGCCATGGGTCTGGGCGATGGCACGGAAAGCAGCTATCACGGCGTCATCGGCATGTACTGGCAACCCATTCGCAATGTATTCAAGCGCAAGGGGAGCGGTTGACCCGCCCCCCGACCTAAGCAATAACCTGACACCACGATCCGCAGCTGTTTTAGGACCAAATTTTATGAAGCGAATATTTTCCGGGGTACAGCCGACGGGCAACCTGCATCTTGGCAATTACCTGGGCGCGATCCGCAATTTTGCGCGCCTGCAAGACGACTATGAATGCATCTATTGCGTGGTCGATATGCATGCCATCACGGTCTGGCAGGACCCTGGCGAGTTGAAGGCCAACACCCGGGAAGTTACCGCTACCTTTCTGGCCGCGGGCATTGACCCAACCAAGCATATTATTTTCAATCAAAGCCAGGTCCCCGCACATGCGGAGCTGGCCTGGATCTTCAATTGTGTGGCGCGGCTGGGCTGGTTAAACCGCATGACGCAGTTTAAGGAAAAAGCCGGCAAGAAGCGGGAGAACGCGTCCGCCGGGCTGTACGTCTATCCCGTGCTGATGGCCGCCGACATCTTGTTGTACAAAGCCACTCATGTGCCTGTGGGCGAGGATCAGAAACAGCACCTGGAACTGGCCCGGGACATCGCGCAAAAGTTCAACAACGACTTTGGCCAGGAACTGTTTCCCATTGTGGAACCCTTGATATTTGGTGAGGCGACGCGGGTGATGAGCCTGCGGGACGGCTCCAAAAAAATGTCGAAGTCTGATCCGTCCGACTATTCCCGTATCACCATGAAGGATGGCCCGGATGAGATCGCGCAAAAAATCCGTAAGGCCAAGACAGACCCCCAGCCACTGCCTGAAACCGTAGAAGGTTTTGAGGGCCGGCCCGAAGCCGCCAACCTGATCACCATCTTTGCCTCCCTGGCGGATATGGAGACAGAGGCCGTGTTGGCCGAATATGGTGGTCAGCAATTCTCTGACTTCAAAAAAGTACTGACGGATCTGGCCGTCGAAAAATTGGGCCCCGTGGGTTCCGAGATGCAGCGTCTGATGGCTGATCCGGGCCACGTGGATGCCATTTTAAAAGACGGTGCGGAACGGGCCGATGCCCTGGCACGACCCATATTGCGGGAAATTTACGAAGCCGTTGGCTTTCTGAACGTCCGCTAATCAATTCGACAAGGAAAGTACCTGCCATGGACCTGAACGACATCACCATCCACTTTTCCCATTCCGCTTATCAACTATCGACATTGTTCGAACAGCGTGAAACCGGCATCAAACATTTCCAAACCTGGAACCCGGATGAGCTGCGCGCGCGCATGGGCGATGGCGATGTGCTGGTCCTGTCGGGCTTTTGGAAGAACGACATGCTGGCTGCAGCCGACAAGCTGCGCTTTATCCAGGTTTGCGCTGCCGGCTTTGACCAGTTCGACCAGGACGCCATTCGCACCCAAGGTGTAAGGTTGGCGAATGCATCCGGCGTAAATGTCAACGCGGTCAGCGATCACGCCATGGCCTTGTTGTTGTCCTTAACACGGCAGTTGCACACCGGCCGGGACAACCAACGCCAGGCCAATTGGCGACCGATGATTTCGGATCTGGCGCAGCGTGAGGATGAGCTGCCGGGCAAAACGATATTGATTTTTGGCCTTGGCAAAATCGGCGGACGTCTGGCTAAGCTGGCCAAGGCGTTCGATATGACAGTCATCGGTTTGAAACGGGATATCTCGCAACCGGTTGAGCATGTGGACGAATTGTATTCATCGGATCGTTTGATGGAGTTACTGCCCCGCGCTGATTGCACCGCGCTGACCTGTCCGTTGACGCCCGAAACCCGGAACATCATCGACGCCCCTGCCCTGGCAGCCATGAAGCCGTCGTCTTTCCTGATCAACGTGGCCCGTGGCGGCTGTGTCGATGAACCAGCCTTGATCGAGGCGTTGGGGAGCAACGCCATTGCCGGTGCCGGGATAGATGTGACGGTGGAGGAACCCCTGGCGGCCTCATCGCCCCTGTGGTCCCTGGAAAATGCCGTGGTGACCCCGCACACAGGTGGCGAGACGCGGAAGTATGAAGACAATGTCATCGACATTTTGTTGACCAACCTTGAACGCCTTTCGAAAGACGAAGGGCCCCTCCATAATCAGATTGTTTGAGTTGGCAATTTATCAGAATCCCATAACTGATCATATGTGCTCTCGGTGACGCCGCCCCTCATTACCAACCAACAGGCCCGGCGCATCTTTATGGCGCGCCAGGGATTATGTCTGCCGCCTCACAAGCAGCAGAGCAAAGCAGACCTGCGTGATCTGATCCGGCAACTGGGCTTTGTCCAAATCGACAGCATCCGCACGGTGGAACGGGCCCACCACATGATCCTGTTCGCCCGCAATCAGACCTATCAGCCGGAGCATTTGCGCCAGCTGTTGGAAGTTGATCGCCACCTGTTCGAACACTGGACCCACGACGCCGCCCTGATCCCGACGGATTTTTATGGCCACTGGCAGCAACGTTTTACACGCGCAGAAGATCGCCTGCGGGAACGTTGGCGCAAGATCCGGCCTAAAGGGCAAAGTGCGGTTGGAGAGGTCAATTTTGAAGATATGATGGCGCAGGTCAAAGACCATATCGAACGCCATGGTCCGACCATGTCACGGGACTTAAAGCCAAAGTCGCCGAAAGCCAAGGCAAAGAAGAACGGTTGGTGGGAATGGCATCCATCCAAAACCGCGTTGGAATTTCTTTGGCGTACGGGCGATCTGTCCATTACCCGGCGGGACGGTTTTCAAAAGGTCTATGATCTGTCTGAACGTGTTATTCCGACTGATGCCCGGAATAACAAAGGCCAGTCTGACAACAGGTATATTGACTGGGCCTGCAACAGCGCCCTGGACCGATTGGGCTTTGCCACATCAGCTGAGTTGGCGGCATTTTGGGGTTCTATCAATGCAGCGGATGCGCGCGCCTGGTGCGAAAATAATAGCGGCGGAAAATTGCTTCAGGTGATGGTGGAAAGTGCCGACGGCACGCCAGGAAAATTGTCTTATGCCCGCCCTGAATTGTTGGATGAGATTTCGTCTCTTGCCCCACCACCCGATCGATTGCGCGTGCTAAGCCCCTTTGATCCCCTGATCCGGGACCGCAAGCGTTTACAGCGCCTGTTCAATTTCGATTACCGCATCGAAATTTTCGTGCCCGAAGCCAAACGCAAATACGGCTATTACGTCTTTCCGCTGTTGGAGGGCGCACGGATGATCGGGCGCATCGATATGAAAGCCCAACGCAAAGAAAATACCTTGCATGTTACGGGCCTTTGGCTGGAACCAGGGGTCAAGCTGACCCAAGCGCGCAAACAGAAAATCAAGACTGAGGTGAACCGTCAGGCCAAGTTCGTCGCCATGGCCCGGGTCACCTACGCCGCTGCATTACAGCAAGAGTTACTGGGCATGGCGTAGAATGATATAGCCGCCCAACAACAACAGGGCGATGAAGAAGACCCTTCGGAATAGCTGTTCAGGCAGCTTTTGTCTGATCCATTTACCAAACACCATACCGACAAGGGCGGGCGGCAATGCCGCCAACGAGGTCAGGCTGAGTTCCATCGTCAACATATCATTACGCCCCAATGAAACGCCAAGCGCGATGGTGGAGGCCGCAAACAAAATCCCCATGGCCTGGATCAAGCTATCCCGCGGCAGGCCCATCGATTGCAAGAACATTACGCCCGGCACCACGAACGATCCGGTCAACCCGGTCAGCAGGCCATTCGCCAAGCCCAGCAACGGCCCCAGCCAAACCTCTCCGCGTCTGGAAATTTCGAACCGCAAGCCCAACAGACTGACGCCGGCATAGATTGCCAGCAGGACGCCAAGCAGCATGGAGAGTAGAGACAGATCGAACCAGGCAAGACCCTTGGCCCCCAGCCAGACAGTCAGGGTCGCGACTGTCAGGAACGGCCAAATGCGGCGCAATATGGCACCAAATCCGGGGCCGTGCCCGCCCACCATGGCCTGCCAGACATTGGTCACGAACGAAGGCACCAACAACAGAGCCATCGCCGTGGGCAGGTCGATCAACACCGTCAAAATAGCCAGACTAACCGAGGGCAAGCCAAGGCCGATAACACCCTTAACTGTTCCAGCCAGAAAAAACGTCGCGATGACGGGGAGCAGAATAGCCGTCTCAAGCATTAGGCTGCCCGGCTTCGATCAATCCGGTCTCGCAAGGCGTAATAGCTTGATACGACGGGCAGGAACCAGGGATGCCCGCCATAAAACGGCCGGGTCGGAAAGGGCAGTTCGTCAAACGCGCAAGGCCTGTTCGCCTTGTCCAAAATTTTCAGGGCGGTCTGGGTACCAAGGTAAGTCATCATGGCGACACCGGCACCGTTGCAGCCCGCCATGTAATGGACGCCTTTCTGCCGGCCCATGTGGGGCAGATAATCAAAGCTGAAGGCGATACCCCCAGTCCAGGCGTGGCTGATGCGAATACCGTTCAGTTGGGGAAACACATCGAGCATCTGATTATATAAAATTCCGGCGCACTCACGGGGATCACCCATTGCCAGGCGGGCCCGACCGCCAAACAGCACCCTGCGACCATCAGGCGATAGGCGATAATAATTCAGAACCCGTTTGGAATCCGCCATGGTGCGGTTGTTGGGGATCAGGGCCTTAATCTCATCGGCGGGGCGCTCCTCCGTGGCGATGATATAGCTGGCTGCGGGAACCAACCTGCGGCGCAGCCACGGCGTCGCCTTGCCTGTGTAGCCATTCGTGCCAACGACAACCTCACGCGCCTTTATGATACCCGCAGGTGTCGCCACCAGAAATCCATCATCCACCCGGCTGATGGCCTGCATGGGGGTTTGGGCGCAAAGGGTAACGCCTTGTTCCTGACAACGGGCCAGCAGACCCATCTGCAACTTGGCTGGATGGACGCTGCCTGAACGTTCCACGGTCATGCCGCCATAATAGAAATCCGTCGCGATCTCGCGGCGCACGTCCTCCCGCGGTAAAAGTGCCGCGCCGTTATCACCGGCTGCGTTCAGATGCGCGACTTTCGATACCATGCCCTCATAATGGGCCGGGGTATAGGCGCCGACAAAACGGCCACACCGGACATAGTGGCAATCCAGCTTCTCCCGCGCGATCATCGTTTCAAGATTGCTCATGGACTCGATGCCGCCTGCAAGCAGCTGCCGCATCCGTTCTTTGCCCAGGGCCCGCTCCACCGGCGACGTCACGCCCGCTGACGGCCCCTTACCCACATTTGTGCCACTGACCCCACCGCCATTGCGCGATGATGCGCCATGGCCAAATTCCTCGGCCTCCAACACAACGACATTTACGCCGTTACGCGCCAACTCCAACGCCGTGGACAGACCCGCATAACCACCACCGATCACCACCACATCAGCAGCGTCGGGCACGGGGTCATTAATCAGCTGTGGAGGTGCAGCCTCCCACCAATAAGGATCAGTTTTTAAATCTTCGGTATACAAAATCTCTGCCATGGCCGCGTCTCCCAAAACCACTTAGAGCAATTCCGATCTAATGTTAATCGCCCAAAGCGCTGGTGCGATTCTAAGTGATTGGAAAAATTGCTCGATTCTTAAGAGTCAGAGCATTTCCTAGTCGGAAATGCTCTAGACCCTCGAAAAATCATAGCACAGTGCCATCACGACAAGTTGCAGGCAATTCGATGCTCCTTACCCCTATATAATCCATTATGCGTAAGTTCTGCCTCATCGCCCAGTTCATAGGGTTTCTAAGTTTCACGGCCTCTCCCGCATTGGCGGATATTGCCGGTGGATTAGCAGCATATGATGGCGGTGACTACGCGGAGGCCCTGGCCGAATGGCGACCGCTGGCGCGAGCCGGCGACCCTGAAGCGCAAACCGCCTTGGCGGGGATGTATGCCCAAGGTCTCGGCGTGGCCGAAAACCCAAGTATGGCTGCTGAGTGGTATCGCCGGGCCGCCTGCCAGGGTGCCGGTATCGTGCAATTGAATTTAGGGGATATGTATGCCCGCGGTATAGGTGTGCGTCGCGACCGCGAAACCGCAGTTGCCTGGTTACAGTTAGCGGCGCAAAATGGCCTCGCCTGGGCAGCCCGCCGACGGGATGAAATAACGCGCGCAAGTGCAAATGAGCATGAAGAAGAAAAATCGGCCCTTCGAACATCAGTATTTAGCCCGCATTATTCATGGCGGCCATGAGGTTTGCATGGGGCGCGTGATATCGG
>JAPKBD010000189.1 GCA_028824965.1 Alphaproteobacteria bacterium
GCTGGATCGGATGATCCGGGGCCTCTCTCCCTTTCCCGGTGCCTGGTGTGAATGGCAGGGTGACCGTATCAAGGTTCTATTGGCGATGCCTGAGGCTGGCGTAAATACTGCCGCACCCGGCACGGTGCTGGACGATAATCTCCTCATCGCGACGGGTAACGGTGCGTTGCGGCTGCTGCGTGTACAGCGGGCCGGGAAAGGCGTGGTGACAGCTGCGGATTTCCTGCGCGGCAATGCGCTCGTCGCTGGAGAGCGTTTGCTATAGCCCGACTGGATTAGTTCAGATTTGTAATATTCAAGCTCCAGAAACCGAATATCGGTACTGGACCGAAACAAAATCGTAACTATTTTAACCATAAGATGCCGACGAATTTCGAACGCTTGGGTGTTTTTTGCGCTGTTCGTTTGAACGACCTCTAACTCATATGAATTTGCCCAGGCGATTATTGTTTCCCTCTGACAGCGATTTCAAGGATAGCAGCCATGCTGGACAATAGAGTGCGGGAAGAGCGGGAGATACGCCTTGAGGGCGTTGCCCAGATGCTGGACGAACGCTTCAGCCGGCCTGAAGCGGATGAAATCAAAGCATTCTTTGAACAATTTTATGCCCGCGTTCCCACCGAAGACGTGAACGAGACTTCGGCGGAGAACCTCTATGGCGCAGCGCTGTCTTTGTGGAAGTTCGCAGCCCAACGAACCCCGGGCCAGACGAAGCTGCGTGTTTATAACCCGCGTATGGAAGAACACGGCTGGAAATCCCCCCATACCATCGTTGAAATCATCACCGAGGACATGCCGTTTCTCGTGGATTCCATTACCGCCAACCTGAACCAATGGGAATGTCAGGTTCATCTGGCGATTCACCCGGTTATCCGCGTGCGGCGCAGTGATCGTGGCGACGTTGGCGTTCGGGAAGAACTGCTTCCCCCCGTGCCAAATGGTAAGACGGGGTTGAGTGAAGCGGTTATGCATATCCAGATCGCGGAACAAGGCGATCCCGCTGCCTTGCAACAGATCACAGATGATCTGTGCGCCGTGTTGGGTGACGTCAAAGTCGCCGTGACGGATTGGCCGGAGATGTTGGCGCAACTGGATGATGCCATCGCCGGTTTGAAGTCCGGCACCTTTCCGCAAGACAAGGCGGAGGTTTCGGAATCAAGGTCATTTCTGGCCTGGATGCGGGAAAACCATTTCACCTTGCTGGGCTGTCGTGATTACAGCTATAAAAAAGGCACGGCGAAGTCAGGTTCCGCTGACCAATTGGAAATTCTGCCCGGCACATCGCTGGGTATCTTTCGCGACGAAGCGCGCAATATCCTGACCCGGCCGGACGGCAATACAGCCGCCTCTGCCGCCTCCATTGCACAGCAGTTCATCCGCCGGGATGAGATTTTGCTGGTCACCAAAACCGGCGTCCGGGGCACAGTGCATCGTCCCGTGCACATGGATTACATCTGCATCAAACGATACGACGGCAAGGGTAAACTGGTCGGCGAGCGGCGCTTTGTCGGGCTGTTTACCTCGTCCGCCTTTAACCGTACGCCGCGGGATATTCCGATGCTGCGGCGCAAATTGTCCCTGGCCCTGGAACAGGCCGGGCTGGAACCTGCCAGCCATGACGGCAAGGCGCTGACCCATATCCTGGAAACCTACCCCAGGGATGAACTGTGGCAGATCGATGTGCCGACCCTGACCCGGATAGCAACCGGAATTCTTGATTTGCAGGAGCGACCACGCTTTCGGCTGTTCGCCCGCCGCGATACGTTTGAGCGCTATTTCACTGTGTTGGTTTATATGCCCCGCGAACGCTTGAGTACGGAACTGCGGGAACGTTTCGCTGATCTGTTATGCCAGGCGGTCAACGGCCGGCTTTCAAATTTCTATACGGAGGTTAACCAAAGCCCCCTGGCGCGCGTGCATTTTATTTTGGGCATCAATGCGGGCGGGGCCCCGGATGATCTTGATTTTGCCGCGGTTGAAAAGCGCCTGATCGCCGCTGCGCGCCATTGGCAGGATGATTTCTATGACACCCTGGTGGAACACTGGGGAGAGGAAGGCGGCAATCGCCTGGCGGAACGCTATGGCAAGGCCTTCCCGACATCTTATACGGAACGTTTCAACGCCGAATTTGCCTTGCGCGATATTGATGGCATTGAAAATCTAAATAACGGTGGGGATATCTCTCTGAATATCTATCGCATGATCGAAGATGGTGATCATGTGGTGCGGTTTAAGATCTTTCATCCCGGCCAGGCTCTGCCGTTGTCTGATTGTCTGCCCATGATGGAAAATATGGGTCTGCGCGTTATTGGTGAGGAGCCATACCGCGTTACCTTGAAGGATGAGGAAACGGTCTGGATCCATAACTTCCTGCTGGAAGAACCAAATGGTGAAGCCGTCGACCTAACGGCGTTGAAGACTGATTTTGAAGAGGCTTTCGCCAAGGTTTGGCGCGGTGAGATTGAGGACGATGGCTTTAACCGCCTGGTCCTGAAAGCCGGCCTTGGCTGGCGTCATGTGGTCGTCCTGCGCGCCTTGTGCAAATACCTGCGCCAGACTGGGATCGCCTATAGCCAGGATTATATGGAAGACACCCTGGCCAAGAACCATGCCATTACAAAGATGATCACGGCCTTGTTTCAGGCCCGCTTTGACCCAGGTGCCGTTAAGGAACGGCAGGCCCGCGTTGATCAATTAGTTTTGGCCATCATGGATGAGCTGGAGGCGGTGGAAAGCCTGGATGAAGACCGCATCCTGCGCCGCTTCTTGAACCTGGTGCAAGTGGCATTGCGGACCAATTATTTTCAGGTTGATGAAAACGGCCTGCCAAAGACCTATCTCTCCATAAAATTCGATAGCGGATTGGTGGATGAATTGCCCTTGCCCCGACCGTTTCGGGAAATCTTTGTCTATTCCCCGCGGGTCGAGGGTGTGCATTTGCGCGGCGGCAAAGTGGCTCGGGGCGGATTGCGTTGGTCCGACCGGCGGGAGGACTTTCGCACAGAGGTCCTGAGCCTGATGAAGGCGCAGATGGTGAAAAATGCCGTCATCGTGCCCGTCGGCTCCAAGGGCGGGTTCGTTCCCAAACGACTTCCGCTCGCGGGGGGACGGGAGGCCGCCCAAGAAGAGGCAATCGCTTGCTACAAGACATTTATTTGCGGCTTGTTGGATGTCACCGATAATTTATGCGGTGCGGATGTGGTCCCGCCGCCCCTTGTGGAACGCTATGACGAAGACGATCCTTATTTGGTCGTTGCCGCTGACAAAGGCACGGCCACATTCTCCGATATCGCAAATGGCGTGGCTATTGATTACGGCTTTTGGCTGGGCGATGCCTTTGCCTCCGGTGGGGCCAAGGGCTACGACCATAAGGTCATGGGCATTACGGCGCGGGGGGCTTGGGAATCCGTCAAACGGCATTTCCGCGAATTGGACCGGGATATCCAGACGGAAGATTTCACCGTTGTCGGTTGCGGCGATATGTCCGGCGATGTGTTCGGCAACGGTATGTTGCTGTCAAAACACATCCGGTTGCTGGCGGCCTTTGACCACCGCAATATATTTATTGATCCAAACCCAGACGCGGCCACCAGTTGGCGGGAGCGGGAACGCCTGTTCGCCTTGCCCCGGTCAAGTTGGGAGGATTATGAGGCCAAGTTGATCTCAAAAGGCGGCGGTGTCTTTGACCGCAAAGCTAAGGCGATAGCGTTGAGCCCGGAGATGAAGCACCTGACTGGCTTGGCGGAAAAGGCGGTCACCCCGAATGAATTGATCCATGCACTCCTAAAGGCCAAGGCCGACCTGTTGTGGTTCGGCGGTATCGGCACCTACATCAAGGCAGGGGTTGAAAGCCAGCTGGATGCCGGTGACCGGGCCAATGACGCCGTGCGGATCAGCGGCAATGAGTTGCGCGCCAAAGTCGTGGGTGAGGGGGGCAATCTTGGCATTACGCAATTGGGCCGGTTGGAAATTGCCCAGACGGGCGGTCGTCTGAACAGTGATGCCATTGATAATTCCGCCGGTGTTGATTGTTCCGATCACGAAGTCAACATCAAGGTCCTGATCGATGCGGTCGTTGCTGATGGTGAGATGACGGGCAAGCAGCGGGATCGGTTGCTGGTCGAAATGACAGATGAAGTGGGTGAGCTGGTTCTGCGGGACAACTATTTGCAAACACAATCGGTGAGCGTGCTGGAACATTTTGCCCCGGTGTGGCTGGAATCCCATGCGCGCTACATGCGCGATCTGGAACGCGACAAACTATTGGATCGAGAAGTGGAATTTTTGCCCAATGATGAGGCCCTGGCCGACCGTGCCGCTGATGGTAAAGGACTGACCCGACCGGAATTATCCGTTCTGCTGTCCTATGCTAAGATGGAGCTGTACGACAAACTATTGGCCAGTGATGTGACCAAGTCGAAGGGTTTGATACCCGATTTGATCAAGTATTTTCCCCGGGCCCTGCGTCATAATCAGCGCGACGCCATTCTGAAACACCGTTTGCGGCCCGAAATCATTGCCACCGTGCTGGCCAACTCCATCGTTAATCGGGTCGGCATCACCTTCGTGCATGACGTTATCAAGGAGACTGGTGCTTCGGTGGAGGCAATATCCCGCTGTTATGCGGCTGCCCGGGATTTATTCCATATGCGCCAGATTTGGAGCGAGATAGAGACCCTGGACAATAATGTGCCGACGTCAGTGCAAACTGAAATCGTGCTGTCTACGGCGGTATTCCTGCGCCGGATGACGTTGTGGTTTTTACAGAACACCGATCAGCCCTTGCGTATAAATTCGACAGTCACCGCATTTGGGCCCGGCGTTGCGAAACTATCAGCACAATTGGACAAAATTGTCGGCCCCCATGAAAGCAAACGGGTTTCAGCTGCGGTCGCTGTATCCGTCAAACAAGGTATGCCGAAAGCGCTGGCGCGACGGATCGAAGGTTTGGTGTCGATGACCGCGGCCTGCGATATTGTCCAGGTCGCAGGCGACGCTGGGCGGCCGGTCGAAGAAGTCGGCCAAGTTCATTTTGCCCTCGGTGCCCGACTGGGGCTGGATCGTCTGTGCGCAGAGGCGGAGGCCCTGGAGGCGGAGGATCACTGGCAACGCCAGGCCATAACTTCCATCGTAGATGACCTGCGCGGGCAACAGCGGGCGCTGACATCGGTCGTATTACGCCAAGCCAATGGCTCAACAGGCAAAGCGGCGGTGGAAAAGTGGTGCACCGCCAATAAAGCGGAAATTTCCCGCAGTGATGAGATGATCGCCGAATTCGAGGCGGTTGGTATTGATATTGCAAAACTTGCCCTGGCAAACCGCTATATGCGCCGCTTGATTATCGGGTAAGCTTTCCTCATAGAATCTAAAGGCATGTGCCAGTGGCATGCTTTTTCAGGGGGGGAAGCATGACCGCACGCGATAGAGGGCATGAAGTCGGGGTGGAAGACGGGCTCACCATCTTTGGGACCCGGCCTGCGGGCCGTCTGGGTGTCTTTAGCTGGGCCATGTTCGATTGGGCCAATCAACCCTATTTTACCCTTATAACGACATTCATTTTCGCGCCCTATTTTACCTCCGCCGTGGTCGGTGATGCCGTCCGGGGGCAGGAATTATGGGGCTACGGCCAGGCTGTTGCCGGCCTTTGTATCGCCCTCCTCAGTCCCGTCATGGGTGCTATTGCGGACGCGGGTGGTCGTCGTAAGCCATGGATTATGGTCTTTCAGGCGGTTTGTGTTTTGGCCTGTGCCAGTTTGTGGCTGGCCATGCCGGGCGCAGGCGGTCGCGACCTGGTGATGATCCTGGGCTTTGTCGTGCTGGCCAGTCTGGGGGCGGAATTTGCCACCGTATTCAACAATGCCATGCTGCCGGGCCTGGCCAGCAAAAGCCGCATTGGCCGCCTTTCCGGGCAGGCCTGGGCTTTGGGCTATTTGGGTGGCTTGTTGACCCTGGGGTTTGTGCTGGGCGGGTTTAGCCTGCCAGAGGTGCCGCTGTTCGGCCTTGATAAGGCAGCCCATGAACATGACCGCATGGTGGGGCCGTTGTCCGCCATCTGGATGGTGGTGTTTGTCATACCCCTATTCCTTTTCACCCCGGATACACCGCCAAGCGGCCTGGGTTTGAGGGGGTCCGTACGCCAGGGCCTGGGGAATTTGTCGGAAACCTTACGCTCGCTCGGTCACTACAGGAATATCATGCTGTTTCTGATTGCGCGCATGATTTATTTTGACGGCATGACGGCTGTTTTTGCCTTTGGCGGTATTTACGCGGCAGGCATATTCGGTTGGACGACAACGAACCTGGGCATATTCGGCATCATCATTACCATATTTGGTGCTGTGGGCGCGGTCGTCGGTGGTTGGTTGGATGATCGCTTCGGTTCCAAGCGGATAATTATTTTTTCCGTCGTGGGTTTGACCATCGCGACCTTAGGCTTAATTTCTATTACTGTTGATGGTCGGGGTAGCGGCGCGCGCGTGGACACAATATTCTTTTTCATTCATTACGCAGTGGAGGCGCCTGGTGCGGGTGCCAGTGCCGGGGGCGGTATGTTTACGACCCTGTCGGAACAGATTTTTCTGGTCTTCGGCATCATGATTGGCATCTTCAGCGGTCCGGCACAGGCAGCCTCACGCACCATGGTCGCGCGGTTGGCCCCGGTTGAAAAGATCGGTGAATTCTACGGGCTTTATGCCTTATCGGGCAAAGCAACGGCATTTATCGCGCCCCTGGTCGTCGGTGTGGTCACGGGAATATCACAAAGCCAGCGCGCCGGTGTCTCTACTATTCTGCTCTTCTTAATAATTGGTCTGCTATTGATGCTTTTCGTACGTGAGGAGCGTGCAACAACCGCAAAAATATGAAGTTGATGAATGGACGAGGACGGCAAATTTGTCGAACAGGTACTCTCCCATTCCCTGATTGGGGACGGGGCTGGAGGTGATGGTCTGCTGCGTGAGCTGCTGGAGGTGTGCCCGGTCGCAATCTCCGTCGTTGGCCCAGATGGGCTGCGGCGATATGTAAATCAAAAATATGCTGATGTGGTACGGATGTCGGTCGCGAATTTGATCGGCGCGCCTGTTTTGGATTCTTACTTTGATCCCGAAGACCGGCAAATGGCCATGGAGACATTCGCCGAGCATGGCCGGGTTGATAGCCTGGAAGCGCGACGTCGGCGCATGGATAATAGCGAATTCTGGGGCCTGGTCTCGCTTGTTCCAATTAAGTTTGAGGGTGAGGATTGCGTTGCAGGCTGGCTTTATGATGTTACGGCGCGCAAAGAAGAAGAGGCCCGCCGGGCCGAACAGCACGAAAAGCTGAAAGATCTCAACCGCACCACAAATATGCTGATGTCGATCATCGGCCATGATCTGCGCCAACCCTTTAACGCCATGATCGGATTTTCCCAATTGTTGGAGCGCTATGTCGCCCAGGGCAACAACGATAAAGTTGCCGAATATGCCGGACTAATTGGGCGCGCGGCCCAAAATGGCCACGGCTTGCTGGAACAAATATTGGAATGGTCCAGCCGTGAAGGTGAAGCGAGGCAACCGCGTGCTGAAGACGTGGATTTGGGCGCGCTGATCGACGGTACGTTGGGATTGGTAGAGCCAATGGCCAAGCGCAAGGGCGTTGTGCTGTCTCTTGGCGATTTGCCGAAGGAAAGCGTGCGTGTGGACCCACAAATGACGGATACTATTTTGCGCAACCTGATAACCAACGGTGTAAAGTTCAGCCGTACGGGCGGTGTTGTCGACGTGTCCGGCGTCGTAAAGCGTTCGGAAAATGCAGTCGGGCATCCGTTCGAATTGAGCATGAGCGTCACCGACTACGGGGTCGGTATGTCGCGCGCGCAAATCGACAGCTTGTTTCACGGTCCCATAACATCCGGGACCCGTGGCACGGAGGGTGAAAAAGGCATGGGCCTTGGTTTGCACCTTTGTAGAGAGCTGGCGGAGCTACAGGGCGGTCGTATCTGGGTTAAAAGCGAAGTGGATGCAGGCAGCACGTTCAACTTTTCAATACCCCTCGCTGCCGAATAGCAAACACACCTACATCCGCACCAATTTCAGTTACTCAGCGGCAACCTGTCCAGCGTCCAAATACTCTGCCGGGTCTTTGTGGAAACTGCCGTCCTTCATGATGCCGACCAAACGGTTGGCGTCCTGCAGAATGGAAATGTCCGTCAGGGGATTGCCGTCAACCAAAAGAATATCGGCCAGGAAGCCTTCCTTGATCTGCCCCAGTTCATTTCCCATCATCATAATTTCACCGCCCAGCTTTGTCGCGGATATGATGGCTTCCATCGGGGTGAAGTCGAGGAGG
>JAPKBD010000190.1 GCA_028824965.1 Alphaproteobacteria bacterium
TGGCTGGGGCTCAACGCCAGGGAATGGGAATCCATCATGCCCTCAATTTCTTTGTCAGAGACGATAGCGCTTTTCAGATGCGCCTGCGCTGTCAACTCCAACAGATCCTTGTTGCAGCTTTCCCAGCTTTCGCCGCCGTCGCGGCTGCGCACCACGCCACCGATTTCAAAGGCGACAATGATGTGATCCGAATTTTCGCTCGATACGCCGATGCGGATCACCCGCATTGGGAAATTCGCCTGTAACGCGCCGTCCGGCGAACTTATCGACAGGCGTTGCCAATCATCACCGCCGTTACGGCTGCGGAATACGGTCGTGCCTTGAGTGCCCACGTAGACCGTCTCGGGATCGTTCGGGTCAAGGCAGATGGACCACACAACGCTGTCTACCTCCGACGTGTCGGCGGGCAGAGGCAGCGCCCGCCAACTTTCCCCGCCATCATCTGATCGATAGGGGCCTGCCTGGGTGCCTGCAAATACGGTGCGGGGTTGATCCGGGCGGATGGCGACATAGCGCACTTCCAACGGGTCGGGCAGGCCATCTGATATGGCTTGCCATTCACCTACATCAGGGTCAAAGCCAAAGAACCCCTGGGCCTGGTCCACAACGCCGACCCATTGGCCTGCGCCTACAAATACTGAATACGCCATTCTGCTCTCCCATCCGCAATATTTTCAATATGTTAACTCTGAAACACCAGCGGCGCATAGTTTGTTATTTGGGGCTCACGTGTAATGCTGGGACCTACCGGGGCAAAAGACGCAAGGTACCCGTGGCGCCTACCATGTAATCTTCGGCGCTGGTGGACATGGGTACGTAATTTCCTTCCGACCAGGCGGTGGCCATATCGCTGTAATGGGCAGACAGGAGATTGCCGGATTGACCGGTGGAATGAATGAACTGGGATCGGTTCGGGTCATCCAGGTCATAGATCGCCCGCAGACTGGGACCATGCACGGCGGCAAAAGGCCATTGGGGATCGAAAATTCTGAAATCACCAACGTTCACGGTATAGATGCTGCCCGAAACGGGGACTGTGATGTCGAACAGGTCCGCCAGATAATCCACCTTGCCGAAGGGTCGATGGCTCGACCGCGCCATATGTTCCCCGCCCCAACGCCACGCGCTGACATCGCTGCCGTGGCGGCCTTCGATCCAGTCAACCGATTGCTCCAAGGCCTCCACCAACATCTGATCACAGGTTTCCACCCCCTTCGTGCGTTTGTCATCGCACCAGCCGGGCCGGTCGTTAAGGACGCGCAAAACGAACGGTCCCCGCCGCCCCCAGACATCCGCCTGAATGCCGCTGAATTCATCCGCGGTGATCAATTTGGCAAATTGCCAGATCCAGGCGTTAAAGATCAGGGGCGCGCCTAGGTCCCGATCCATCTCGCCCCGCCACGGCCCTAGCAATGCTAAAGCCTTTTGCGCCAGTTCGGACTTTGGCTTGATCGACAAAATGCGCGGTAGGGCAGCTTGCGCAAAGGGGGATATCACATCGGCCTGCAAATCGCGAAAGCCATCTACCGAATGGGTGGGGCGCGCCTTCAACAGGGCCTGGATGCGACGGGCGCGAAAGCCTGCGGCCCAATCAAAGGTGATATGATGGGGATAATCGTCATCGACAATTTTATGGTTGGCCGTGGCGATGATCCCGTCGGTTGGGTTCAGGACGCGGGGCAGCTGATCATAAGGGATGAACCCCTGCCAGTCATATTTGGCCTGCCAACCCGGCTGGGGCATGGTGCCCATGACTTTGTTTTCCGGTGATCGGATAGGTACAAGGCCAGGGGCGAGGTAGCCGATATTGCCCTTGATGTCTGCATAAACGACGTTTTGTTGCGGGGCATGAAAGTCCGCCATTGCCGCGACAAAATCATCCCAATTTCGCGCAGCTGCGGCATTCAGTCCAGCTTGCGGCGTTAGGTCATCATCCCGCAGGGCGGTCCAGGACAGGGCCAGGACATAGCCTTTGGGCAGAATGGCTGCCGCACCACGATGAGCATCGCTTAACACTGGGCCATGCCGGGTGCGGCGCACGACCATAATGACATCTGCGGCATCCTTGACCTTGATGATCTCCTCCCGGCTTTCGAAAGGCGCGAAACCATGGGGGGTGAGGTAGCGGTTAGGGTCGGTGGGGTCCAGTTTTTCAAAATACAGATCCTGAACATCCGGGCCTGTATTGGTAAAGCCCCATGCAATGTTGTCATTGCGACCCAGAACAAACATCGGTACGCCGGGCAGGGTCGCCCCGATAATATTGCCTTGCGGGGTTTTCTGATGGGCCAGGTACCAGATCGCCGGGGTCGTCAACCCAAGATGGGGATCATTCGCCAATAGGGGCTTGCCCGTCGCACTATGGTCACCCGATACCACCCAGTTGTTGGAGCCGGCACCTTCACCGAGGGGTAAATGGGCATCCGCCAGTATTTGCGCCAAGCCTTTGTCTGACAGAATGTTGTCCGCTAGATCGCCTATTTTTCCCAAACCCAGGGCCGCCAACACGCCCGTAGGCATGTCTTCGCCATAGGGGGCCAGGAATTCGTTGATCCCGGCCTCTCCCACACGCCCGGCCAAACGCAGGCGGGTTAATTCCTTGCGCCAATTGCCGCCCAGATCCAGGGCCATAACCTTGACCCACACAATGGAGTCGGCGACCCGCCATTTTTCAGGACGATGGCCCAGGATCAGGAATTCAGGCGGCAGGGGGCCGCTGCGATTTTCCAGAAAGGCGTTCACCCCGGCAGTATATGCGGTATAGATCGTCTGCGTTTTGGCTGAGAGGTGTTGAAACGCGGCTTCCGCGTGGCGATACAGGCCCAGCATCCGCAGGAAACGGTCAACGCCCAATGTGGCAGCCCCCAGGACCTCCGACATGCGCCCGGCACCGATGCGCCGGTTCATCTCCATCTGCCATAATCGATCCTGGGCATGGGCAAAGCCCAGGGCAAAGGCGGCATCAGCCCTGGTCTGTGCCGTGATATGGGGGATGCCGTGGCGGTCCCGCACAATGGTCGCCGCGCCCTCTAGACCGGGCAGGGATATAGAACCATCAACCTGGGGCAGAGAGCCGCGCAGCCAGATATAGCCCCCGCCGCCGCCGATGATAAGCAGCAGGATGAAAGTCGTTAGGCCGCGCAGGAACCATTTCATGGTCTAATTCTTACAGCGTTGCGGCATCTTTGCCAATATTCGTCGGCTCTAATCAATTTGGAAATTTGCCATATGGACGCCAAGGTTTGACCCTGTATAGTCCGACCACTGCGAAAATAGGGAGAATGTCATGAGTGAAAAAGTCGCCTTTATCGGGCTTGGGGTTATGGGTTACCCAATGGCGGGACATCTGGTTGCCAAGGGCTATGACGTCACGGTTTACAATCGAAACAGCGCCAAGGCTGAGGCCTGGGTGAAGGAACATGGTGGGGCATCTGCCGCGACGCCGAAGGATGCCGCACAAGCTACGTCTATCGTTTTTGCCTGCGTTGGTGATGACAACGATTTGCGTCAGGTCGCCTTGAGCGAGGATGGCATTTTCGCCGGCATGGATCAGGGCGCGATCTTTGTCGATCACACCACGGCCTCTGCCGATGTGGCGCGGGAAATTCACGGCCTGGCCAAGGCGCAAGGTTTTGGCTTTATCGACGGGCCGGTGTCAGGCGGTCAGGCAGGTGCCGAAAATGGTGCCCTGACGGTGATGTGCGGTGGCGACGGCGATGATTTTGCCAAGGTCTCTGGTGCCATCGATAGCTATGCCAAAATGTGCCAGCTGATGGGTCCGGCTGGCTCCGGCCAATTGACCAAAATGGTCAATCAGATTTGTATCGCAGGCATTGTTCAGGGTTTGTCGGAAGCCATGAACCTGGCGCTTTCCGCTGGTCTGGACGGGGCCCAGGTTGTCGATGTCATCTCCAAGGGTGCGGCGCAATCGTGGCAGATGGAAAACCGCTACAAGACCATGTTGGCGGATGAATACGAACATGGCTTTGCCGTGCAATGGATGCGCAAGGATCTGGCGATCTGTATGCAGGAGGCGAAGAACCTTGGTATTTCGCTGCCCGTTGCAGCCCTTGTCGATCAGTTCTATGGCGAAGTTGAGGCGATGGGCGGGGCGCGGTGGGATACCTCTGCCCTGTTGGCACGTATGGCGACGTTGCGACCAAAGCAATAGCGATTACGAGCTGTCGAACAAAAAAAGGGCGCCCCTAAGACTGGGGGCGCCCTTTCCTATTTCGTAACGGCGTCTGTTCTAGCGCTTGTCCACGGGGACAAAGGCGCGTTCGGTTTTGCCGGTATAGAGTTGCCGGGGCCGGGTAATCTTCTGGCTTGGATCTTCGATCATCTCGTTCCACTGGGCGACCCAGCCAACCGTCCGTGCCAGGGCGAAAATCACCGTGAACATAGAGGTGGGGAAACCCATGGCGCGAAGGATGATACCGGAATAGAAATCGACATTGGGATACAATTTCCGGTCAACAAAGTAAGGATCGCTCAACGCGATTTTCTCCAACTCCATGGCCAATTCCAGCAGGGGATCATTGACACCCAATTCGTCCAGCACTTTGTGGCAAGTTGCCTGCATGACGGTGGCGCGGGGATCGTAGTTTTTGTAAACCCGGTGGCCAAAACCCATCAAACGGAAACTGTCGTTAGGGTCTTTGGCCCGCTCCAACGCTTTACCCACGTTAGAGACATCGCCAATTTCACCCAACATCTTCAACACAGCTTCATTAGCACCACCATGGGCGGGGCCCCACAAAGACGCGATGCCGGCAGCAATGCAGGCAAAGGGATTTGCGCCCGAGGAGCCGGCCGTCCGTACGGTGGAGGTTGAGGCGTTTTGTTCGTGGTCCGCATGCAGGATCAGGATCTTGTCCATGGCTTCAGACAGAACCGGGTTCATCTGATACGTCTCGCACGGCACTGCGAACATCAGGTGCAGGAAGTCTTCTGCATAGGACAGGTCGTTGCGCGGGTACATGAAGGGCTGGCCGATGGAATATTTGTACGCCCAGGCAGCGATTGTCGGCATTTTCGCGATCAAGCGATAGCTGGCCACCATGCGCTGGTGGGGATCATCAATGTCCGTGCTGTCATGATAGAATGACGACAGGGCACCAACCACGCCAACCATAATCGCCATAGGATGGGCGTCCCGGCGGAAGCCTTTGTAGAACTGGGCAAGCTGTTCGTGCACCATGGAATGATAGGTGATGTCGTGAACGAATTTGCCCTTTTGATCAGCGTTGGGCAGCTCACCGTTCAACAGCAGATAGCAGGTTTCCAGAAAATCACTTTCATCGGCCAATTGATCGATGGGATAGCCACGGTGGAGCAATATACCCTGATCACCATCAATAAAGGTGATCTTGCTTTCACAGCTTGCCGTCGATGTGAAGCCCGGGTCATAGGTGAAGCGATCGGTTGCCCCATACAATTTCCGAATATCGATCACGTCCGGCCCCAAAGTGCCCGTCATCAATGGATAATCCGTGCCACCATCCGCGCCGCCAATGGAAATAGTTTTTTCCGCCATGGAATCTCTCCAGTCTTTTGTGATTGGCCGGTCCGTCCAATAATAGAGCCGGCAAATTAGAAAACGTTTCGTTGGTTGACCCCATTATAGCCGAGGCAGAGCCATTAGCGTAGGGTCGATTTTGTTAAAAAGAACAAAAAGTGAATTTAGAAATGCTAAGCCATATGGTCTGCAATGCGATCCAGGCATTCTTTTTGTCCCAGAAAGAACAGAACATCAAAAATCCCTGGTGAGGCGTTCCTACCTGTCAGGGCGGCGCGCAAGGGTTGGGCCAGTTTTCCCAGCTTTAAATCCTCTGCCTCAGCCAGATTGCGTATGGCTTCCGTCAATACCTCCACATTCCAGTCTTCAACGGCACTTAGTACGCCATGGGCGCGGCTTAGCAAAGCTGGGGCATCGCCCGTCAATAGCCCTGCGGCCTTTTCCTCCATGGCAAGTGGCCGGGTATCGAGCAGGAAGCCTGCTTTGTCGGCCAGTTCCACCAGGGTTTTCGCTCGCTCTTTCAACGCATCAAGGGCGAGTGGCAGGCGGGCCAATTCCGTCTCGGTCAAATCCCGGTTCGCTACCTGCGCCAATTGCGCTGCCAGCAATGTGCATAATTCGCCCGCATCCATAGTACGGATATAATGACTGTTCAGGCTTTCCAGGCGGGGGATGTCGAACCGCGCGGCTGATTTGCCGACGGCATCCAAATCGAACCAGGCAATGGCCTGATCGGTGTCGATAATCTCCTCATCACCATGGCTCCAGCCCAGGCGGAGGAGGTAATTGCGCAGGGCGCTAGGTAAAATGCCCATCTCTGCATAGGCTTCAACCCCCAGCGCACCATGGCGTTTCGATAATTTTGCGCCATCGGCACCGTGGATCAGGGGGATGTGGGCAAATATAGGCGCGTCCCAACCCATCAGATCATAAATTTGCCGCTGCCGCACGGCGTTGGTCAGATGATCATCGCCGCGAATAACATGACTAACCGCCATATCATGATCGTCGACCACCACGGCCAGCATATAGGTCGGGGTGCCATCAGCGCGGAGGAGCACCATATCGTCCATTTCGCTGTTCTGCACTGTGACCGGACCTTGCACCAGATCGTTCACCGTTGTGGCACCACTTTGCGGTGCTTTCAGGCGAATGACCGGCAATGCATCGCTGGGTGCCTCGGCCGGGTCCCGGTCCCGCCAACGCCCGTCATAACGTGTCGAGCGCCCTTCCGCCCTGGCGGTTTCACGCATTTCTGCCAATTCTGCCGGGGTGCAATAACATTTATAAGCGTTGCCGTCGGCCAGCAGTTGGTTGGCAACTTCGGCATGCCGGTCAGCGCGGGCGAATTGCGAAATGGGATCACCCTGCCAATCCAGGCCCAACCACAGCAAACCTTCATGAATTGCGGTAACGGCAGCGTCCGTTGAGCGGGCCCGATCCGTATCCTCGATCCGCAACAGCATCTCGCCGCCATGATGCTTGGCAAACAGCCAATTAAACAGCGCCGTCCGCGCCCCGCCAATATGTAGAAAGCCCGTGGGAGAGGGGGCAAATCGAGTGATGACAGACATGTTTTAGGCTTCCCGATTGTCGGTTTTACAGAACCGGTTATGATAACGCGTGGCGTTATCTATCACATCATTCTGGCAGAGGCCAACGGCCCGGCTCAAGGAAGCGTTCGCGGCAGAGCGGGAGCGCTGGCCCTTGTGGCTACCCGTGCTGCTTGGCGTGGGCGTGGCCATCTATTTCTCAGTACCTGTCGAGCCGCCGTGGTATTTAGGGCCGGCAGCGATGGGCAGTCTGTTTTGTTTGGCGCTCGCCTTTTTTCGCCGGGGCAATGTATTGCTGATCCTGTTGGTGATGATGGCCGTTGCCGCCGGTTTCTGGGCGGCCCAGGAAAGCAGCGCGCGTATTGCGGCCCCGGTCCTGGAAAAGAAAATGGGTCCAGTGGGCCTGACCGGAACAATCATAAATATAGAGACCCGGCCCCATGGTCTGCGTCTCTCATTACGCGACAGCCTGATTGCCAAGCGCCCGAATTGGCAGGCGCCAAAGATCGTGAGGTTAAGCCTGCGTTATAAGGGGGAGCCGCCGCTTGCGGTAGGTGACCGGGTTAGTTTACGCGCGGTTTTGATGCCGCCCGGCGGGCCTGCCGCACCCGGTGCCTATGATTTCGCCCGTGCCGCATGGTTCAAGGGTATTGGCGCGGTGGGCTACGCCGTTTCCCGCGCAGTGGTTATCGTGCCTGCCGAACAAACTGGTATCTTTGTCCTGAGCCAACAAATAGCCGCCTGGCGTCATGATTTGGCGGATCATCTGCGAAAACAACTGCCGGGCGAAGTGGGTGCCGTGGCCACCGTCCTGATGACCGGGGACCGGGGCAGTATACCCGAAGACGATATGCAGGACATGCGGGATGCGGGCCTGGCGCATTTGCTGGCGATATCCGGCCTGCATGTGGGGTTAATCGCCGGTTGGCTGTTTTTCGCAGTACGGCTTTTTCTGGCTTTGATCCCAACACTTGCCTTGCGTGCGCCGATCAAAAAATGGGCCGCTGCCATCGCGCTGATGGGGGCGTTTGCCTATATGCTGCTAACAGGCGGGACGGTGCCGACACAGCGGGCCTTTTTGATGTTGGGCCTGATGATGCTGGCGATCATGCTGGATCGTGTGGCGATTTCCTTTCGTCTGCTGGCCTGGGCTGCGGTGGCAGTTTTGTTATGGGCACC
>JAPKBD010000493.1 GCA_028824965.1 Alphaproteobacteria bacterium
ATCATCGAAACTGAACGTGAAGCTGAGCAAGAACCCGGCGAGGATCGCCGGCAACAACTGGGGCAGGGTAATCTGCATAAATGTTCGCCAAGGTGATGCATACAAGTCCTGCGACGCTTCAATCAGCGCGCGATCCATGCCCGCAATCCTGGCCCGTACCAGGACAATCACCAGCGACATGGTGAACAGGGTATGGGCGGCAATGACAGAGGCAAGACCCAACGACAGTTTTGGTGGTTTGACCCCTTCGGGCCACAAGGCGCCCAAGATGGGGTTAAGCAGATCAAATACCGTTACCAGTGCCACCAGGGTAGCGATGCCAATAACGATGCCCGGTATTATGATGGATACATAAATCAGGCTATCGAACAGGGCCCTTAGGCGGCCACGCACCTGTTGCAGGGCGAGGGCCGCCGCCGTTCCCATGAGACTGGACAGGGTGGCAGCTGACAAAGCGATAATCAAACTCGTGGTCAGGGATTCAATGACAAACACATTGGACAGGGCTTTGCCATACCACTCCACGGAAAAACCTTGGAAATCACTGGCGTGGCGACCCGAATTGAAACTGAACAGAACGATGATGCCGATAGGCACGTAAAGAAAAAGATAAATACCAATGGAGTAAAAGCGCATGACCACAGCCGTAATCCTACATCAATGATTCGCTGCGACCAGTCGACCTACCCATGATCAAACGCATGTACAGGGTAACCGTCACTAGCATAATGAAGACCAGTGTGATCGCCACGGCTGAACCAAACGGCCAGTTCCTCGATTGCACGAACAGATCGACCAGGGCATTGCCAATGAAGAAGACCTTCCCGCCGCCAAGAAATTTGGGGATCAGGAATTCGCCCATCAACAGAATAAACACCAGCATGCATCCCGTAGCCATGCCCGGCATGGAAAGCGGCAGGGTTACCTGAAGAAAAGTGCGGAACGGCGTGCTGCCAAGATCGTCGGATGCCTCCAGCAGTCTTTTATCGAGATTTTCCAGTGAAACATATATGGGGAAAACCATGAGAGGCAGGTAACCGTAGATAATGCCCACCACCACGGCAAAGGGCGTATTGATGAGACGAATGCCTTCGAAGCCGATGAACCCCAGTAATGTCGGAATCCCTTTTCCACCAAGAATGAATATCCAGGCATAGGTGCGGATCAGCAAACTGGTCCAGAAGGGCACGATGACCAGAACCAGTAACAAGAGCCGCCACCGGGGGCTGACTTTAACCGCGAGGTAATAGGCCAGTGGATAGGCCAGAAGCAGGCTCGCCAGTGTTCCCAGCGGCGCATAGGCCAAGGTGTTTTTGAAAGCGGTAAGGCGCGCCGGCAGGTTGGCATACTGCTCAAACGTAAATGACGCTACATACCCCCCGTATTGCGAGCGTTCACCAAAGCTGAAAATGGCGACGACGATCAAAGGCATCACCAACATGATCAGGTACCAGGCCGACGTGGGCGCCAATAACGCCCCCGTCAGCCATCGCCCTTTGTTGCCTTCACTCATCATCGTCGAAGGCGTTTTCTACAGGGTTTGTCTAAATCAAGCAGCCTTGAAGCGCGCCATCAATTCAGCCCGAAGCGGGTCGGTCATCGTCTGAGCGGCGCCGAATTCCAGTCCGTTCAACAATTCAGCCGCCGGGAACAGGATCGAATTCTCAGCCGTCTCGGCAGGCAACATGGCAT
>JAPKBD010000191.1 GCA_028824965.1 Alphaproteobacteria bacterium
CCGATATCACGCGCCCCATGCAAACCTCATGGCCGCCATGAATAATGCGGGCTAATAAGATCGAGATGGAGACGTTGCTGATTCGCCTATGGATGTCAAATTTCGCCGGCGTCGCCCGAATAATGCAGGGCATGTTTGGCTAATTATCCGATAAGGTTTCAATATTTACCCTAATCCAAGGGTCTTTCGCGCCTCAGCAGCGCTTTGCACTTTACCGCCCAAACTTTCGACAATGGTAACCGCCCGTTTGACCAGGTCAGCATTTGAAGCAAACACACCTTTGTCCAAGTACAGATTGTCCTCCAACCCGACGCGGACATGGCCACCGAGCAACATAGCTTGTGCAACCATGGGCATCTGCATGGGCCCCAATCCAAATCCGGCCCAAATCGCGCCGGGCGGCAGATTATCGACCATCGCCTTCATGGTTTGGGTATTCGCCTCCGCACCATAGGGCACCCCAAGGCAGAGTTGATACAGCGGCGGTGGGTCGAGCAAGCCTTCGCTCAACATCTGTTTGACGAACCATAAGTGGCCAAAATCAAAAATCTCCACCTCCGGCTTCACCCCGGCCTCCTGGATGACTTTCGCCATGACCCGCAAAGTATCCACCGTATTCGTCATCACGTAATTGCCTTCACCAAAATTCATGGTGCCGCAATCAAGGGTGCAGATTTCGGGCTTAAGCTCCACCACATGTTCCAACCGCTCATCGGCACTTGCCATGTCCGTTGCGTTGCCCAACTTCATCGGCTCATCAGGCGGGCCAAAATAGACATCACCGCCCATGCCTGTGGTTAGATTGATCACCACATCTGTACCGCTGTCGCGGATACGGGCGACCATTTCCCGATACAGGGCCGGATCACGGCTGGCCTCCCCCGTTTCAGGATCACGCACATGCAAATGCACCGCTGCGGCCCCCGCCTCCACCGCCTCAATAGCCGATGCCGCGATCTGTTCCGGCGTTATGGGAATATCGGGGTGTTTGCCCACCGTATCGGCAGAGCCTGTCACAGCGCAGGTGATTATAACGTTCCGGTTCATGATAAATCCTTTTGTTGTCCTACGGACCGCCCAGGGTCTCTGTATGGCCATCAACGGGGATGACCTGACCGCTGATTTTGGCACCGGCGTCAGAGACAAGAAATAGTACCACAGCCGCCACGTCGTCAGCCGTGACAAAGGTTCGTAGCGAGGACGTGCGATAGTAATCTTCGCGGATCGCCTCGGCACTTAGATTACGGGCCTCAGCCTCAGCCTCGATCACCCGTTCCAGACGGTCGCCCTCAACGGAGCCCGGCGCAATGGCATTGACCCGAATACCAAAGGGCCCCGCTTCCATGGCCAGGCTTTTCGTCAGCCCCACAATGGCCCATTTAGAGGCGGCATAGGGGCTGCGCATGGGAAAACCTAATATTCCGGCGTTGGATGCAAGGTTGATAATACTGCCCGCCCCCTGGGCTTTCATCCAGGGCAGTGCCTGGCGGGCGCATAAAAACGCACCGTCCACATTGACCGACAGACAACGACGCCATTCATCAGGCGATAAGTCTTCCAAAAATCCGGCCGGCCCTGCGATACCTGCATTATTCACCAAAACATCGATGCCACCCAAATGATCGCCGAGGTATTCAAATAGTCCGGCAACAGCATCCGGATCAGCGACATCGGCCTTCACTGCGCCAATATCAGGCGCCTCATCCGCCAAAGTATCCAGCGCCCCTTGATCAACGTCACAAACAACCACCCTGCCCCCTTGTTGACGAAATGCGAAGGCAATGGCGCGGCCAATACCACTGGCCCCCGCCGTTACCAATATCCGCTTATCCGACAAGTTGGCGGTAATCGGGCCGGCGGTCATAGGGATGGCTCCCTAAGCCGTGATAAAAGTCCGATCAATTGCTTTTGTTCATCCATATTCAGACCCTGGGAGATACGGGCTTCATGCTCCGCCACCTTGGTCCGCGCCTGGGCCAAAAGGGTCTGCCCCTGCTCGGAAAGCCGCAAAGCATAGGATCGCCGGTCGTTGGGTGCGGGTTCGCGCAGCACCAGGCCACGGCCTTCCAGGCGATCGATCACCGCAACGACGGTGGAGCGATCAATACCCACGGCATTGCCCAGTTGGGTCTGGTTCAGGCCCGCATTTGCCTCTATCAAAATCAAAACACCGAATTGCCCCGGCGTAATATCGCAGTCTTTCAGACTTTCCGAGAAATCCTGAAAGACTGCCGTTTGCGCCCGGCGAAGATTATAGCCGATCAACCCCGGCAGCAGATCATAATCAAACCCACCCTCGCCCGAATTATCAACTGAGTTCCCGGCTGAGTTATGGGCCGGATTCTGGGCTGGGTTCTGGGCTGGGTTCTGGGCTGCATTGATGCTGTTTTGCGCTTTTTTCATTGGTTGATAAAGCTAGGGCACTTCGTCGATTGGAGAAAGAGCATTTCTGCTTTAAATTGGCGAAAGGTTTAGGGAAATGGTGATTGGATACGCTGTGAGTTACCAGGTTAAAATACGTGGCACGGACAAAGTTGTCGAAGTCGGCGACGACGAAACAATACTGGAGGCAGCCCTAGCGGCTGACATAGATTACCCCTTCGGCTGTCAGTCCGGCAATTGCGGGGCCTGCAAGTCCCGCCTGTTGTCAGGTGAGGTCGAGATGGAGGATTATTCCGAATACGCCCTCACGGACGACGAACGCAACATGGGCCAGATCCTGGCCTGCAGCGCCGTCCCCGTTGCCGATTGTGATGTCGCCTGGTTGGATTTGGAAGAAACCGTCCAGCACAGTCTGCAGGCGATGGATTGCGAAGTTGTCGGTGTCGAACACGCGACCCACGACATTGTCGTCATCAAACTAAAGGGCGCCAGCGGCACCCTGGCATTTTCGCCCGGCCAGTATGCCGCCCTTAGTTTCGCGGATCATCCGGCGCGGGATTTCTCAATGGCGGGAGAGCCTTACGCAGAAGTATTAGAGTTTCACATTCGCGAAATTGCAGATGGCCAGGTTAGCCAATACGCCCAGACAGACGTCAAGATTGGCGACAAGGTTGCCCTGTCCGGTCCCATGGGTCTGGCCTTTTTGCGGGAATTGCATACCGGGCCTATCCTGGCAGTTGCGGGCGGTTCCGGCCTGGCCCCGATGAAATCCATTGTGGATGCGGCATTGGCGAAAAACATGCCGCAAGCGATCACGCTGTATTTTGGCGCCCGGGAAGAACGTGATTTATACCTCTGTGATCATTTTGACGCTTTGGCGGCAAAGCATGCGAACTTCAGCTTCATTCCCGTTCTCTCTGATGAAAGCGGTGCCACGTCCCGGCGCACGGGCATGTTGGCGGATGCCATCGCAGAAGATCTGAAAACGATGGACGGATATAAGGTTTATACGGCCGGCCCCCCGCCCATGGTTGATGCGGTACAAGCACTGCTGGAACGCCTGGGTGGTCGGGCAGAGGACCTGCACGCTGATCCATTTTACACAGCCCATGAATTGGCCGCCCAGAAAGGCAAATGAAGGAGCCCGACCATGACTGCGGTGCCCCCAATTACTGATACTAAAGACGAGCGGCAGGCCTATTACGACCGTATTGCACCGGCTAATCTGACACCGCTGTGGGAGGTCATGTCCGGCCTTGTCACGCAGGAGCCTGTGACCAAGGCGGCACCGGCGATTTGGCATTACGACGAAATCCGCGCCTTTATTATGGAATCCGGTGATCTTATTACGGCGATGGAGGCGGTGCGCAGGGTTCTGGTCCTGGAAAATCCGAATTTCCCGGGTCAATCGAAGATCACCAATACTCTATACGCCGGTCTGCAATTGATCCTGCCCGGTGAAGTGGCCCCAGCGCACCGTCATAGCATGTCCGCCCTGCGGTTTATTGTTGAGGGCAGCGGTGCCTATACGGCGGTGGAGGGTGAGAAAACCATCATGCAGCCTGGTGATTTCGTTACCACGCCATCGTGGTGCTGGCACGATCATGGCAATGATGCGGACGAACCCATGGTCTGGCTGGATGGACTGGACATTCCCATCGTGCAGTTTTTTGAGGCTGCCTTCGCCGAAGACCTGGAAGAAGACACCCAACCCCTCTCAAAACCCACCGGTGATGCCTTGGCCCGTTATGGTGCCGGCATGTTGCCCATGGGCTATGAAAAAGTCTCCCCCGCCTCCCCCATTTTCAATTACCCCTACGCTCGCACACGTGATGCGTTGGAGCAGATGCGCAAGGCCGAAGTCTGGGATCCCTGCCATGGTTTGAAGATGTCCTACATCAACCCGGTCAACGGCGATTATGCCATGCCGACCATCGCGACCTTCATGCAGCTGATCCCGAAAGGACTGACCACGGCACCCTATCGGTCCACCGACGGCATGGTTTATAGCGTGGTTGAAGGCACCGGGCGCACCATTGTCAATGGTCAGACGCTTTCCTGGGGCCCCCGTGATACCTTTATTATTCCAAGCTGGTGCCGCCATCACCACGAAGTGGATGGCGATGCGGTATTGTTCAGCTTTTCCGACCGGCCGATCCAGGAAAAACTGGGCCTGTGGCGGCAAGATCGCGGCAATCACTAAAATAGAATTGGCACTAGTTGTAGATGGCATTGAGGCATAGATGGCAGCGAACGAATACGAATTTCTGGATGAGGCGGAACTAAGCGATTTTCCCGGTCTGATGGCCGTTTCCCAATTCGTCCGGATGTGGGCGGAGGTGCCGTGGTTTGCCGGCCTGGGGTTGGAGTTGGATGGTCGGGAGATGTTGTTGTCTGAGGACTATCTGTTGGCCCTTGGCTTTCCCGACGCCCATATTTCCCCCATTGATAATTGGGAGGAGGCTGCGGCGGCGGCCGCCAATCCGGACTGGAATACGGAATGGTGGGAGGCGGAGGAACAGGTCCGCGTGGCCCTTGTCTCTGAAGCCTGCCTGAAGGCGGATGAAGAGACAGTGATGATCGCCCTGACCCATTTACAGAACCAATCGATTGAGGCGGTGTTGCAACCGGCGGAATTGGCGGCAGAGGCTGCCGGGATTGAGGACGAGGAATTAATCCGTGCCGCAGCCGGTGCCGGTGCCCAGGCGATTTATCAGGCCGGGCTGTTATTGGCGGCAGAGAACGAAGACGATGAACATCATGCTTTTGCCCTGAAATATAAACTTTTCGAATCCGGTCGCTGGCCCATCGGCGTCGTCGGCAACAGCTTCCACATATTCTAGTTCACATACAAATTTCAGCACGTATTGGAGCCCTCTATGGCCATGACGTTCGCCATCACACCACCGCCACAAGCCACTGTCCCCGTACAGGGCGGCGATCCTTTTCCCGTGCGGCGGATTTATTGCGTCGGTCGCAATTATGCCGCCCACGCCCGTGAAATGGGTCATGATCCTGATCGGGAGCCGCCGTTTTTCTTCATGAAACCAGCAGATGCCATCGCCTTTGACGGCAGCAATATCGACTATCCCCCGGCAACGTCGGATCTGCACCATGAGATTGAGTTGGTGGTCGCCCTATCGAAAGGCGGGGTCAATATTCCCGAAGATCAGGCCCTGGACCATGTGTTTGGCTATACGGTTGGCCTGGACATGACCCGGCGGGACTTGCAGGGAGAGGCCAAGACAAAGGGCCGGCCCTGGGATACGGGCAAGGGGTTCGATAATTCCGCCCCCATGGGCGCTTTACGGACAGTGGCCGATGTGGGCCACCCGACAGATGCGCGGATCTCCCTCATCGTGAACGGAGACCTCCGCCAGGAAGGCACGGTAAATCAGATGATTTGGAATGTGCCCGAAACAATCGCCTATCTATCGGGCCTGTTCGAATTGCAACCCGGCGACATGATCATGACCGGCACCCCCGAAGGTGTGGCAGCCGTGGGCCCTGGTGACCGGCTGGAGGGCGAAGTCGCAGGCATCGCCACCCTTTCCATTACCTACAACCCCAAATCCTAAGGCAGCTTTAACGTGAAAATATCAATCGCGACATGGAATGTCGCCTCCGTCCGGGCCCATCTTTCGACCATTGAACAGTTTTTGGCGGAGCGTCAGCCAGATGTCCTGTGCCTGCAGGAAATTAAGGTCACGAACGACATCTTTCCCTTAGAACTGTTTGAGGCCCATGGCTATGTCCACCATGCGCTACATGGGCAAAAGGCCTATCACGGCGTCGCTATTTTCGCCAAGGCGGCTCTGCCGTTGGAGAAAATCGTCCGCAAGGAATGGTGCGATATCGATCAGGCCCGACACGTCTATTGCACGTTGCCGGGCGGGGTGGAGTTGCACAATTTCTATGTTCCCGCAGGCGGAGACAAGCCTGATGTGGAGAAGAATGATAAATTCCGCCACAAGCTGGATTTCATGACGGACGTCGCGGCCTGGTTCAAAGGGCGCAAACGCAAGAAGAACCGCTTTATCCTGGTCGGGGATTTGAACGTCGCGCCGCTGGAGACCGATGTCTGGGACCACAAGAAATTATTGCGCGTGGTCAGCCACACCCCGATTGAGGTTGAGCATATGGACGCCTGGTATGCCTCCCACGATTGGGTCGATGCGGTGCGCCATTTCGTGCCCGAAGACGAGAGGCTGTTTTCCTGGTGGAGCTATCGCTCTCCCAACTGGGAAACGGCGGACAAGGGACGCCGCCTGGATCATATCTGGGTAACGCCTGCGCTTGTGCCGGGCCTGCAAAACATCGAAGTTTTCAAACCGGCGCGGTCCTATCAACCCGCTTCAGACCATGCACCGGTTATCCTCGAATTGGAGATTTAGGACAAGAACCTACGCCACATAAACAGGTTCATAAGAATTCGTTAGTGCCGCCGGGGTGTTATGTCCATCAGCATGGAACGCAGGTGCGCACAAATTTACAATGGTCAATAACAATACCCAAGAACCTGATCGCACCGCGACGTTGCAGCGGCAAATTGACGGCGTGGGCCAACTCACGGCAAGTACTGTCTTGTCAGACCATGGCCTAACCGCCGCACTGGAAGAAATTACCGAAGTCGCCGCACGCGCTTTGGATGTGGATCACGTCAGTATCTGGCATCATAGCACTGAAAACACGGAATGGACGTGTGCCGAGGCCTATTTCGGGTCCAGAAACCTGCACCGCCGTGGTGCCGTGATCGATATGTCCCAGTACCAAACCTACCTAGACCTGGTTGAAAGCGAACATGTCGTCGCGATCAATGATGTCGCTAATGATGCACGGGTTGGCAGCTTGCATGGGGAGGTCCTGGCGCCATTAAACATCAGGGCGATGTTGCTCGTCTCAAGACGCAAAGAAGGCCGCTTCATCGGTTCCCTGACTTTTTCGATGTCTGACGGCGCGCATGCCTGGACATCAGAGGAACAGGCGTTTGCCGGGGTATTTGCGGAGATCGCTTCACGAACCTATGAAACACACGAGCGCCAACAAGCAGATATCGCGTTCAGAGATTTTGCCAACGCCGCAAGTGATTGGTTCTGGCAAACGGATGTTGACGACCGTTTCGTCTACATTTCCGATAACTTTTTTGAGGTAACCGGCGAAGCACCGTCCGACACCATCGGTAAAACCAGATCCGAAATGGACCGCCTTATCCCGGATCCAACAAAAGCCGAAGCGTTTCGAAAGACCATTGAGGACTGCCGTCCCTTTCGCGATGTCGTCGTTGTACGCACCTTGGCAAATGGCAAACAACAATGGTCCCAATCAAGTGGCACGCCCATCTTCGATAGAAAGGATCAGTTTGAGGGCTATCGCGGTATCAGCACAGATGTAACCGATCAAATTAACGACAAAATCGCGCTGGAGGACAGCGAGACCAGGTTTCAAAACCTGCTGGAAGCAGCCCCCGTGCCGATGGCGGTCTTTGCCAATAGCCGCTTCGTATACAGTAACAAATTGGCGCATGGATTATTTGGGCGATCAGCGGAAAAATTGTACGACCTATCGCCGACATCTCTTTATGTAGACCCAGCGGAGCGAGCAACACTGATCACTAAGCTGGAAAGCATCGGCGCAGTGACAAATCATGAAACACGTTTGAAACGTGCTGATGGCACAGAATTTTGGGCCTCGATCAGTTCCACTAAAATGGTCTACCAAGGCGAGGACGCCTATTTCTCCAGCTTCTCGGATATTTCCGAGCG
>JAPKBD010000192.1 GCA_028824965.1 Alphaproteobacteria bacterium
CCACCATGCTTAACGGCAGAAATACGCCCTGGCGACGGTCTTCATACTTTTGATAAGTTGAAGCCGGCATATCCAGGCTTTCCGCAACATCCTTGGACCGCAAACCTGTACGGTTCCGCAACGCCTTTAATCGTAGTCTCACTTCATCTGTCATTTCAATGTGCCCTCTTAAAATTACGGATAACTCTTTTTTTGCTTTTATCGAATCATTGTAAGCTATGCCTAATAAAAGTTAAACAATCCATTTCACATTTGGGTTGGCACGCGCCGGGCGCATTGTTATGACTGATTTCTAAAAAACGAATGCACCAACGTGCCTTTTCCATGGCTTTGTTAACCCGGGATTAATGGGACTTTGCCTATGATCTGCAGGCTATATCTAACGTTGAGGGCGGAAGCCTTTTTGTCAAATGTGCAAAAAATGGCCAAGTGTGATAGTCATCATATGCAGACCCGGTCTTTCAAGCGATCGTAGAGAGGTTCTGGAACCCAATCTATATCGCCAACGATATAAAATTTGATCGTCCGGGCGAGGTGGCAAACCAGCAAAATTGCCTGCATAAAAATGGGCAGGAATTCGTAAATTCGTGGGGCGAAACTTTAGGGCAGGGAACCAATCTTTGGATTGGTTGGTAGGCATGAAAACCGTCGAGAAAAATGCAGCACGACCGGCTACGGCCTTTGAATTGATTACGGGTGTGCATAACCATGTATGAAGAATTTTACGGCTTCAGGGAAAAACCCTTTTCGCTGAACCCTGACCCCAACTATCTGTTCAAAAGCCGAAAGCACACCAAAGGCTTGACCATGCTGGAATACGGCCTGGCGAGCGAGGCCAGCATTGTCATTCTGACTGGCGAAGTCGGCAGCGGTAAAACCACACTGACGCGGAAATTGTTACAACGCATTTCCCATGACCTGACCATGGGGGTGATGACCCATACCTCCCGCGTGACAGACAATATATTCCCTTGGATCTGCCATGCCTTCGGCCTGGAACATCAGGGCAAGGATACGGTGACGCTATTCGAAGGCCTGAACAATTTTCTGCGCGCGGAGCATAAGGCCAATCGCCGTGTCGCTCTAATTGTGGATGAGGCGCAGAACCTCTCTATCGATGACCTCGATGAAATTCGCATGCTGTCCAACATCAACGTCGACGATAATTTATTTATGCAGCTTGTCCTGGTTGGCCAGCCGGAACTTCTGGAAAAACTACGTCTGCCCGAATTGCGTCAGTTGGCCCAGCGCATTTCCGTTGATTATAACCTGGAAGCGTTAAGCGGCCCGGAAACCGCCCTTTACATCCGCCACCGGATTAAAGTGGCAGGTGGCACAACGGATTTGTTCAATGATCGTTGCTGCACATTGGTGCATCGGGAAAGCCGCGGCATTCCCCGTTTGATTAACATCATTTGCGATGCGGCCCTGGTTTATGCCTTTGCCGGTGGCGGCCGCGATATTGATGAGGTTTTGTTGAAGTCCGTTATTCATGACCGGGTTCTGGGCGGCATCCTGCCGATCCGCAAGGCCGCGCCAAAGAAAAGCAACGGGTCATCACCAAGAACAGAAGCCGCATCAGCCAGCGGACCGACAACCTTGACCTTAAGCGAATTGCCGACGCGGCTGACCCGGGCCCAGGCGGTGGAATATCTTGGCCGCCGCCATGGCATTCCCATCAAAGAGAACACCCTGTATCACCGGCACATGGAAGATACCGGCCCCCCCATCGTCTATTTCGGACGCAAACCTCTCTACCCGGTCGCGGGTCTGGATGAATGGGCCGAAGCTGCCGTGAGCGATCAACCAAGTGGCGCAAAGGACGCAGACACCGCGCCCCCGCCTATCGCAGAGGCGAGCTGACCTTCGTTCCAAATTAAATTACTCAATCACGACCGCGACGGAGGTCCGGCACTTATGCGCCGCAACGTTGTCTTTGAGAAGCGTTGCGCTCCGGCGCGCAATCGTGAGTGAAAAGACTTAGCCGTCTTCTGCTAGGATCTTGCGCAGGTAATTACCATAGTCACTGCTGCCCAAGCCGCGATGAACAGCGCTACCAGCGCAATTAGGGCAAACCCGGTCCTTAGTCTCATGCCAACGGCCTTTCACTGCCATTGGAGAATAGATAGCGCTCAAAACTCTATTGCAAAGTGGCCTATTGCAGTGTGGTCTGGTTAGCGGGGGCCTAATAATGGGGGGGCGGCTGATTATCCGCTTGGGCGGGCGCAGTGTCATCCTCGACCTGGCCCAGGCGAGCCTGCAATTTGGACAACTCCCGCTGCAAGGCCTCAATTACAGCCCATTGTTTGTTCACCATTTCGGACAGATCTTCGATGGTGCCGTCCTGATGTGTAATGTGGCTCTCTAATGCGGTGAGGCGCTTTTCATGATCTGAGGCCATGGGGTGTTGTTCCTGATCCTAATGATGGCGTTGGATACCATGGATCGGAAGAAGAACGCTATATGCGATCAGGATTTTGTTGTGGTGGGGGTGTGGCGGAATTAGTTTTTTTGTTCCGCATGATTGCGCAACAGGCGGTTAATCTCCATGCCTGCGTCGCGAATGCTGACGCCTTTGACAGCAGGCAGTTCGCTGCCGGCGGTCAGGCCGCCTCGATTGAATATGCCCTGGCTGATGGTGTCTGGGTTGTTGGTTCCCTGACTAATAATCTCTCCTGGGGTGCCGGCGACCTGAGGCTTTGAATTCACGCTGCCCATAATGGCTTGAAAGGCTGCGGAACTTAACTGCGGCAGTTTTTGTTCTTGCGGCGAGATCTGGAATGGTCCGGCTACCGCTGTCGTTGGTTGAGCGACTTTTTGTTCCACTAAGGTGGAGGGAAGATCAGGGACGTTTGCGATGCTCGTAGTGGTTTTGCCAGGGCTGGCGATTTCCTTTGGCACAACTACGCTGGCCAGTTTCACCCCGGCATTTCCGGCGGCCGCTTCGCTCTCGCCTGAGATCCCAGATATTGCTGCCAGGATGTTGCCGCCGATATCCTTGCCGGTGGCTTCCTCAACCACCGTGTTGACCAGGGAACTTACAAAGCCCAGGGGACCGCCGTACAAAGCACCCCCCGCCATGCGGGCACCGGGTGATATGGCGTCAGCCGTGATGGCCCGGTAAAGGTCACCGACAATGGGGATATGCTGAAGTGGGTTGATCACATCCAGTACATCGGAAAATCCCATGCCGTCTTCGCCAAAGAAATTGTTGTCCTCGGCAATTTCGGTGGGCCGCGCGGTGGGGCTGCCATCAACGATCTGCTTGCCGTTACCAGGAATATTGGCACCGGGAACGAACGAACCACCACCCGCCACATAGTTTTCGGGCGACATCAGAAATGGGTTTTGTTGTACGGGGGCAATTGTCATGGAAATAGAGATGCAAAAAGCGCGCCAACTATGGCCCAATTATTTTTTACTGAGATATCAGGTGTTTAGCCGTAGGTCATTGTGACTGCAGGCAAATTCTACCGGGTAGATCCGGGAATACCGGGCAAATTTGTCGTATTTAGAGCAGGTGGCCGCTGCGTTCTTTCTTGGTGCGCAGATAGAATTCGTTATGCACATTGGCGGGGAATGCATGGGTTACCCGTTCGCTGACCGTGATGCCGCAGGCTTCCAGGCCGGATACCTTATCGGGGTTATTGGTCAACAGACGAACCTGGGAAAACCCCAACAGCCGCAACATCTCTGCCGCCGGGCGGAAAACCCGCTCATCCGCGTCAAAACCCAGACGCAGGTTCGCCTCCACCGTATCAAAACCTTCCGCTTGCAGGCTGTAGGCGCGCAACTTGTTCATCAGCCCGATGCCCCGGCCTTCCTGGGCCAGATACAACAACACACCGCTGCCCTGTTCCGCCATCAAGGCGATGGACCCGCGCAATTGTTCACCGCAATCGCATTTCAAGGATGCCAGCAGATCACCTGTAAAACATTCCGAATGCAGGCGCGTTAAAACGGGGCTGTGACGATCCGGGTCGCCGACAATAATGGCCAGATGTTCGATGCCCCCATCGCCCGGTCGAAACGCGACCAAACGGCAGTCTTCAGCATCCGTCAAGGGCACCGGTGCCTCCGCCACCTGGCGCAGGGACAGCGCTGCTGATTGTTCGTAGCCTGCGATCTGCGCCGTGGTAACAGTCAAATACTGCTGTTCTGCCGTATAGATATCCGTCTCATCCAGCAATGGCACGACAACGGCGGAGGGTAACAGGCGAGCCGCCTTGGTTAATTGAACTGCGGCGGCTTCGACATCATGGGGCGCGCGTCTGGCGCGGTGAAACGGCCCGCGCAGGGGCTGGGCCAGATCCATGCTGCCATCGGACAGGGTTTGCACCAGACCGACGTCGGTATTTTTGTCGATGGGTAACAGCACAATGCCGTGCCCGGTCGGTTTAATATGCAGTGCTGCGGCCCGGCTTTCCGTCAGGGCCAGGACAGCGCCGGTACCATATTCGCTACCATCGTGGACCGCAGCGTCGGGAATAGGGCCCCAGGCGCATAAATCCCGTAAACTATCCAGGCTCGCCTGTTCGGCCGCCATGGCGAGCGCGTGCTCCCCATCGAGGGATTCCAGCAGGATGGGCCGGCCGCGCCGGATTTCACCAATGGCACGGTCTACTGCGATGGTATTGATATCTGACATGCTCATAATTCAGCCTGGAACATATACCGGGCAGAGGCTGTTGGCGATGTTTTTGGCAGCAGAAACTTATTGTCACAAAAATGTTGCTCATTCTGTTGGAACTTGCCGGACTCTAGGAACCTGCCTATATCTAATTACATAAATCAACCATATCGAGCAGCAAAGCCGGGGTGTGCCATGACGACGAAAAAAATCCTGTTGGTAGATGATGAAGACACCTTGCGTGAAGCGTTGGCGGAGCAGCTGGAGCTACACGACGAATTCGTAACAACCCAGGCCGGATCTGGCGCGCAAGCGCTGGAAATAGCCAAAGGCGGCCATTTTGATCTGATATTGCTGGACGTGGGCCTGGGCGATCTTGATGGCCGTGAGGTCTGCAAAATGCTGCGCAAGGCCGGCGTAAAATGTCCGGTCATTATGCTGACCGCCGCCGACAGTGACGCCGACACGATCTTGGGATTGGAATCCGGTGCCAATGATTACGTGTCCAAACCCTTCAAATTTGCCGTTCTTCTGGCCCGTATCCGTTCACATTTGCGTCAACATGAACAGAGTGAGGACGCGGTTTTCACCATCGGGCCGTATACGTTTCGACCGTCGGCAAAATTGTTGCTGGAAGATGACAGCAACCAAAAGGTCCGCCTGACGGAAAAAGAAACCTCCATCCTGAAATACCTGTTCCGGGCCGGGGAAAAGGCGGTTAGCCGCGACGTGCTGTTGAACGAAGTATGGGGCTATAACGCCGGGGTCACCACACATACCTTGGAGACCCATATTTATCGTCTGCGACAGAAAATAGAGGCTGATCCCTCCAGCGCCGAGATCCTTGTGACAGAACCAGGCGGCTATCGTTTGGTGCCATAGGTGGCAAAAAATGAGATATTAGCAAAACAAAAATAATTCTTGCAATTGCGACGCATTATCAACTATAACAAAAAAAGAAACGATAATGTTTTGGATTTGGAGATATCGAGCAGATGAGTACGTATGCGCGTAGCGTAAAGACAATAAGCACTAAATTGGCTGTTATCGCTTTGGGCGGCCTTGTATGGTCCGGGGCAAATGCGGTGCAAAGCACTGCGGCTAATGCATCTGGGGCGAAAGAGGTTAATCTGTACTCCTCGCGCCAGCCCTTTCTGATGAAACCATTACTGTCCGCCTTCACAGCCGAGACGGGCGTTAAGGTCAACATGGTCTATATGAAAAAGGGTATGTTGGAGCGTCTGAAGGCCGAAGGGCGCAACAGCCCCGCCGACCTGATCCTGGCAACTGATATTGGCAATCTGCACAATCATGATGCCGCAGGATTATTGCAACCGGTAATGTCAGCTGTGTTGGATAGCAATATCCCAGCGCAGTATCGTCACCCAAAGGGTCATTGGTTCGGTCTGACCGTACGGGCGCGGATCCTTTATGCCTCAAAAGCACGGGTCAAGGCGGGCGAGATCACCCGTTATGAGGACCTGGCAGCACCAGGGATGAAGGGTCGGGTTTGTATCCGGTCCGGCAAGCACGTCTATAATATCTCGCTTTTAGCCTCGATCATCGTGGCGGACGGCATCGATGGCGCGACGGCCTGGGCCAAGGGCCTGAAGGCCAATCTGGCCCGCAAGCCGCAAGGTAACGATCGGGCCCAGGTGAAGGCGGTTTATCAGGGCGAATGCGACGTCGCTGTCGGCAACACCTATTATATGGGCAAGATGGCCACGAACGAGAAAGACCCAGGTCAGAAAAAGTGGGCCCAATCGGTCAATATTATCTTCCCCAACCAGGCTGATCGTGGTGCCCACGTCAATATCTCGGGTGCTGCTGTAACCAAAAGCGCCAAAAACAAGGCAAACGCCATTCGTTTGATCGAATATCTAAGTGGCGATGCAGCGCAGAAAATCTATGCCGAGCGGAATTTTGAATATCCCGTAAAGCCCGGCGTTGCCCTGCATCCCCTGGTCGCATCCTGGGGTACGTTCAAGGCGGATAAGGCCTATCTGGCCGAAATCGCCCAGGAACGCACACGGGCATCAAAGTTGATGGACCAGGTATCGTTCAATAATTAGCGCCTAATTGGCGTTGTTATCTGTCATTGTAGTACACCATAAGCTAGATAGCTGATGGCGGGATGGGCCGGCTAGGTAATTAACCTGCCGGTCTTTCCCTGTAATGAGGGGCCATACGAATGATTTGGGCTTTGCCCGTATGACGACACAGCCGGTTCTCAATGAATTACCGGGTACACGCGGAGGGCGTGGTGCTTTCTGGCGCGACGGCTGGACCATGGGCGCGTTGGCTATTGCGGGCCTGGCTGTGTTGCCGATCCTGGCGGTGATCTATATCGCCTTTACCCCAGGCGATGATATCTGGGGCCATCTGACGAGCACGGTTCTACCCGGTTATATCATCACGACCTTGCAGTTAATGCTCGGCGTGGGCACAGGCACTTTGTTGATCGGGGTTAGTGCGGCCTGGCTGGTGACCATGTGCCGGTTCCCGGGCCGACGAGTGTTTGAATGGGCCATGTTGCTGCCCATGGCCATGCCCGCCTATGTCATCGCCTATGTCTACACGGACATTCTGGAATTCGCCGGCCCGGTGCAGGAAATGTTGCGGGATAGTTTTGGGTGGAGCAGTAAGCAGGATTATTGGTTCCCCGAAATCCGTTCCACCGGCGGGGCCATGGCCATGTTGACCCTGGTGCTTTACCCCTATGTTTACCTGTTGGCCCGGGCCGCGTTTCTGGAACAATCGGTTGGTGTTTTGGAAGCCTCCCGATCCCTTGGACGGGGGCCGTGGCGCAGTTTTTTCACGATTGCGCTGCCACTCGCCCGGCCCGGCATTGTCATCGGTGTTTCCTTCGCCTTGATGGAAACCTTGAACGATTTCGGCACAGTGGATTTTTTCGCCGTCAACACGTTTACCCAAGGCATTTTCGATGTCTGGATGAATATGAACAATATCGCAGGTGCGGCTCAGCTGGCATCCGTTTTGTTGTTGTTCGTCGCCGTTCTGGTGCTGTCGGAACGTTATGCCCGGCGCAAACAGCGGTTCCATCACACCACCAGCAAATATCAACCCCTGCCCAGCTATCATCTGGGTGGCCTGCGGGGCGCAGCGGCCACGGCATTTTGCGGGATCACGGTTCTTTTGGGCTTTGGCCTTCCCACCGTCGTATTGCTGGCCTATGCCAAGCGCTATTTTGATCCCGTCCTGGCCCAGGAAATATTGGGCTATGCCCTCAACAGCGTGCAATTGGCCGCCCTGGCCGGATTTTTGGCCATGGTGGTCGCGATCATCCTGTCCTACAGCGTGCGTATAAAGGGTGGCCGCCTGCTAACCGCGATCAGCCGCATGGCGGCCTTTGGTTATGCGGTGCCCGGTGCGGTTCTGGCCGTGGGCGTCATGGTTGTTTTGGGGCAGTTCGACAACCGCCTGGACGGCTTCATGCGGGATAGCTTTGGCATCTCCACGGGTCTGTTGTTTTCCGGCACCATTGCCGCTGT
>JAPKBD010000193.1 GCA_028824965.1 Alphaproteobacteria bacterium
TTGAAAAAACCGGAGCCGAGCATTTCAAATTGGTTTCGCGACAAATTCCCTGAGGCCGCCAGACGTCCCGTTAAAGCCCTGCGTGATGAGCAGAATATGTGGCACTACCTGACCCAGCAGCTGCATCAGAACCCCCTGCATGGCGTACCCCTGTTCGATGGGCAGTCCTATGACGAGGCACGCCGCTTTCTGCGGAATGCAACCACCCTGGTGCTGCGCGATGGGGACCGCCTGGCCCGCATCGGCGATATGAGTGATGAAGCCTTTATCTTATTGTCTGGCACTGTAAATATTCTCGGCCGCTATGGCTCGGTCATGGCGCGCTTTGACAAAGGTGCCGTGGTGGGAGAGATCGCCTATTTAGCCGCCACACCGCGCACGGCGGAAATTATCGTCACCAAGGATGCGGAAATCCTGGTCCTGACCCAGAACACATTCAAGAATGTCATGAGCCGAGACCCGATGATTGCCAACAAACTGCTGTTCAATCTGACCCTGATATTGGCGGAACGCCTAAAGGTGACCAGCCAAATTCTGTCGAACCATACCCAGGGCGCCTAGCCCATTTCTTAGCTGACTAGTCCTTAGACGCCTCGTCAGGTGCGGCCTCTCCATCAGCATTTGGGGTCGCAACCGGCTTCGGGGCTTCCGGCATGACGGTACGAATGTGCAACTCGCGCAGATGCTTGCTATCGGCCGGTGCAGGTGCGCCCATCATCAGATCCTGGGCCTGCTGGTTCATGGGGAACATGATGACCTCACGAATATTAGGCTCGTTCGCCAGCAACATGACCATACGGTCGATACCGGGTGCGATGCCACCATGAGGGGGCGCGCCAAACTTCAGGGCGCTGAGCATGCCGCCAAACCTGTTTTCCACTTCGGAATTGTCATAGCCGGCAATCTCGAACGCTTTGTACATGATGTCGGGCAAATGGTTCCGAATGGCACCGGATGCCAGCTCATCACCATTGCAAACGATGTCGTACTGATAGCCCAGGACACTCAGCGGGTCGTCGCTCTCCAAGGCTTCCAGCCCACCCTGGGGCATAGAGAACGGGTTGTGGGAGAAGTCTAGTTTTTGCTCCGTCTCGCTCCACTCATACATGGGGTAATCAACAATCCAGCAGAAACGGAAAGCGTTTTTCTCCACCAAATCCAAATCCTGGCCTACTTTCGCGCGGGCCAGCCCTGCCAGGGAAGCGGCTTCGCTCTCCTTACCGGCGGCAAAGAACAGACCATCGCCATCGTCGGAACCTGTCAATTCCTTCAGTTTGGCCATGCGTTCGTCATCCAGGCGGTTGGCGATGGGGCCTTTACCCCCGCCATCGACAAAGCTGATCCAGCCCATGCCGGCGGCACCTTCACTGCGGGCCCAGTCGTTCATCTTGTCAAAAAAGCTGCGCGGCCGGGATGCGGCACCGGGTGCGGGAATGGCACGGACCACGCCGCCGCCCGCGACCATTTTTGCGAACAGCTGGAAATCGGAGCCAGCAAAGACTTCGCTGACATCGGAGATTTCCGTCGGGATACGCAGATCAGGCTTATCGTTACCGTATTTCAGCATGGACTCGGCATACGGAATTCGCGGGAACGGCATCGGCGTCACCTCACCGCCATTGGCGAATTCCTCAAACACCCCGTGCATGACAGGTTCCACAGCCTGGAAGACGTCTTCCTGTTCAACGAAGCTCATTTCCACGTCGAGCTGGTAAAATTCGCCCGGGCTGCGGTCCGCGCGGGCATCTTCATCCCGGAAGCAGGGCGCGATCTGATAATAGCGGTCAAAGCCCGCGATCATCGCCAGCTGCTTAAACTGCTGCGGGGCCTGGGGCAGGGCATAAAACTGGCCGGGGTGCAGGCGGGAGGGCACCAGAAAGTCGCGCGCGCCTTCAGGCGATGACGCGGTCAAGATTGGTGTCTGGAAATCAATGAAACCTTGCGCTTCCATACGGCGGCGAATCGAGGAGATGATCCTGCTGCGCAGCAGGATGTTTTCATGCATTGCCGGGCGACGCAGGTCGAGGAAGCGATACCGCAGACGGGTTTCTTCGGGATAAATCTGATCACCAAATACCTGCAAGGGCAATTCTTCGGCTTCTGAAAGCAATTCCAAATCGGCGATGCGGATTTCGATCTCACCTGTCGACAGGTCTTTGTTCACCGTCTCCGACTCTCGGGCCAGGACCGCACCGTCAATACGCAGAACGCTTTCCGGACGGGCGGCTTCGGCCGCTGCGAAATGTTTGCTGTCGGGTTCGATCACACATTGGGTAATGCCGTAATTGTCCCGCAGATCGATAAACAATAGGCCGCCATGGTCCCGTTTTCGGTGCACCCAGCCGGAAATTCTGGCCGTCTGGCCCACATCTGTTGAGCGCAGAGCGCCACAGGTATGGCTACGATAAATATGCATGTTCACGATCCTGTACTTAATTTGGATTGGCAATTAGAGAGGTGCGGGACAGCACCCATAGCAGCGGCGCTAAACCGCACGGAACGGTCTATTTTGTCAAGCCCTAGCGACTGGCCTAACGACTGAACAACGGGCCATTCTGGAGATTTAGACCGAATTCAGATTGGGCTTAAAATAGTAGGGGCGACGGCGGGCAATTAAATGTGTATAGCATGTCCCATGTCACCCCAGCGTATAAACGAATTAATAGATGATAACGAGACTTTGGCTAGCTTCTGCGCCCAAATGTCTTCATCACCCTATATCACAATCGACACGGAGTTTATCCGTGACCGAACCTATTGGCCGCGCCTGTGCCTGGTGCAAATTTCCAATCATGATTTAGCCCGTGCCATCGATCCCCTGGCTGAAGGTATAGACTTGTCGCCGTTGGCGGACCTATTGGCAAATCAAGACGTCATCAAGGTATTTCACGCCGCACGTCAGGATGTGGAAATCTTCGTCAACCAGAACAATGTGGTGCCATCGCCAATGTTCGACACACAAATCGCAGCTATGGTTTGCGGTTTTGGCGATTCTGTTGGTTATGATCGTTTGGTCGAAAAACTGGCTGGCGCCCGGGTCGATAAAGGCTCCCGCTTCACGGATTGGAGCCGACGGCCCTTAAGCGACAAACAAATCGGTTATGCCCTGGATGATGTGACCCATCTGCTTACCGTCTATGAGGCCCTGTGCCGGCAGCTGGAGAAATCCGACCGCGCCCTGTGGTTGGAGGAAGAGATGGCGGTGTTGACCAACACGGCAACCTACATCCAATCACCAGAGCAGGTATGGAAACGCCTGAAAATCCGTAGCCGCAACCCGCAATACCTTGGCGTCGCAAAGGAAATCGCCGCCTGGCGGGAGCGTGAGGCCCAAAGGCGCAATATGCCCCGCGGCCATATCCTCAAGGACGAAGCGATCCAGGAAATCGCGGCTGAAATGCCAGAATCGATCGATAAATTGGCGCGCCTGCGGGCGGTATCAAAAGGCCTGGCGGAGGGTCCGGCGGGAGAGGCAATTCTGGCTGCCATTCTACGGGGCCAAAATCTGCCCAAGGACGAAATTCCGAAGCCGGCGGCACAGATCGTTCTGCCGCGGGGACTGGGGCCGCTTATCGATTTACTGAAAGTGCTGTTGAAAACCAATTGCGAGGCCCACGACGTGGCCCAGAAACTGGTTGCCACAGTGTCGGATCTGGAGCGTATTGCCGCTGACGACGATGCGGATGTGTCCGCACTGCGTGGTTGGCGCAAAGAGATATTCGGCAACGATGCACTGGATCTGAAGCATGGCCGTCTGGCCATGACGGCCAAGGGCAAGCGCGTGGAATTGATTCGCACCACCTGAGTTGTTAGGCCGAGACATAGGGCTTAGACATAAGGCTGTGCAGCGAAGCTAAGCCGAGCCTGTTATCCACATTGAATGGGGAGAGCGTCATGAGTTCGGATCAGACAATACCAAAGGTGTTAGGCATCCATCACAGCGCCTATCTGTGCCGCGATGCAAAGGAAACCCGTGACTTTTATTGCGATGTCCTGGGCATGCGTATGCGGGCCGCATTGGCAATTGAAAAGCGCCCCGGCACAGACGTCGATCTTCGCTATATGCATTTGTTTTTTGAGATGGCGGACGGCAATTTCATCGCCTTCTTTGACCTGCCCGATAGCGTCAAGGAAGACTATTTTTACCAAAAAGATTCCATGCAGGAATACCACTTTGCCTTTGAGGTCGAAGACCGCACCGCCCTGGATCAATTCAAAGAACAGCTGGAGGGTCGCGGCATACCCGTACGAGGTCCCATTGACCACGGCTTTGTCACCTCAATTTACTTCCATGACCCCAATGGCCTGCAACTGGAATTCACCATGCGCGACGAACGCCACGAAGCAATTCTGGCGGATGAAGAAGCGCATTCGGATGAAATATTGGCCCGCTGGACAGCCAACACAGCAGCGGTAAAGGCAGAGCGCCTGCGCCCGGCCGCGGCGGAATAGACACGCGATAGGGTCAATCGCAAGGGTCAATCGTAAGGGTCGATCGCAAGCGTCAAATATAAGGACTAATCGGCGGCAACGACCGCGCTGCGATCAAAACTGCGGGCCATGGCTGTCAGGCGTTTGCGTGTGGCCTCGCCAATAATATTCAGGTTTTCCGGCGTGCCATGCAAGGTGATGTCACTGTCATCCAGGCTGAGGCTGTATTGCGCCAATAATTCCATAACACCGCCTGACAAGGTATGGGCCAGACGTAATGCCTGGCCGACTTGGCGCGACCAAAGCCGGTCGTCGTCTTCGATCAGATGGCCATACCGTTCCACCCAACGGCTGTCGCGTTTATGGGTATAACGAAAGCGGATAGCCAGCCCCAGCATGATCCTCTGGCGATGATCCAAACCGGTTAACGGCGCACGAAGGACGTCAGCCATGGCGTGATCAGGCCGTTCGTCGGGATGAATGCGCCAGCCAATATCACTCAACAACCCGGCGGCAATGCGCAGGCGGCGATGATCTTCATCTTCGTCGGGAAACAGCGGCGTCAACCAATCCGTCAACCTGGCCCCATCGCCATGACCATGGCCCAGACCAACATCTGCGTTTCGGGAGGAGGCAAGCGCTGTCAGACGGCTTGAGGCCAAAAGTGGATCGGCGCGACGTTGTTCGGGCGTCAGATGTTCTGACAGCATTCCTTCACGCAGGCCATGGGCCGAAAAAATCACCCGATCCGCCCGGCATTTTAGCAACAACCGCCCCAACACACGTGCGGCCAGGGCCAGGGTGTCCAAACGATCCTGTGGTGCCGCCTCTATTCGTTGCAGGCTTTCCAGGCTTAACCCGGCAAATAACTGACACATGGAGGCGACGCGTTGGCTGGGCAGAGTATAGCCGTGCAGGACCCGCAGGGGATAACGGTTGCGGGACATCTCTAAACGGCCAAGACTGCGCCAGGCACCACCGACGATGTACAGATCACCATGCAAGACCTGGCCCATCCAATCAACCTGATCAAAAACCTGATCAATATGCCGATCAATATCCTGATGCGGGGCCGCACTATCACCGGGATCAATGGCGGCCAGACGCAACGTGCCAAGGGGCAGTGATATACGTTCGCCAACACCATCGCCCTTGCTTGGGTCCAGATGGGTCAGCTCCAAACTGCCACCCCCAAGATCACCGACCAGGCCGCTTACCCCAGGATTGGCGGCCAGCACCCCACGGGCAGACAATCGCGCCTCCTCCCCGCCGCTGATGACCCGCACAGTAATGCCGGTTTCCGCCCGGACCCGTTCCAGGAAGGCATCGCAGTTGGCAGCCTCGCGCACGGCGGCGGTCGCGGCGGCATCGATCACGCCGACATCCATGGCCTTGGCCAAATGGGCAAAACGGGCAATGGTATTAATGGTACGGACCATAGCGGTTTCGGATAAATCACCGCCAGGCGCCTGCCCCCGGCCCAAACCACACATGGCCTTTTCGTTAAACAAAGGTGGGGCCGCCAATGCTGATGCAGGATAGACAACCATCCGAACGGAGTTGGAGCCCACATCGATCACCGCAAGGCGATCTATCTGTCCTAAATTTTCAAGCACGGTATTATTCCGGCCCAGTTCCATCAATGTTTCCATCGCCAGATCCATCACTGGATCCGGCCCATTCCAGGGTGAGGCACAGATCGGCGTTGCTTTTCTGCAAGGCGCTGCCACGTCCCGAAAGACTGGGGTTGGTCATGAAATAACGATGGGCTGAAAAATCGTCGCCCGTATCCTTCACCCGCTCGTAGTGATCATCCGCATTCAACGCCCAGCTTTGCTTTCGGTCGTTGAAGTTGGCAACCATGATCTGCGCCATGATTTGTTCCCGCACCGTCTCATTTTCAATGGGCACCATGGCCTCAACCCGGCGGTCAAAATTGCGCGGCATCCAATCAGCCGAAGATATAAAGACCTTGGCTTCTTTTGAGGGTAACCCGTGCCCGGCCCCAAAACAGGCAATGCGGCCATGCTCCAAAAAGCGACCGACGATACTTTTGACATTGATGTTTTCCGACATCCCCGGCACACCGGGCCGCAAACAACAAATACCACGTACAACGAGATCCACCTTCACCCCGGCGTTGGAAGCTTTGTACAAGGTATCGATGATTTGACTATCCACCAATGAATTCAGCTTGGCCCAAATGGCACCGGGACGCCCCGCCTTTGCATGGACGATCTCCTGTTCGATCAAGGACTGCACGGATTCGCGCAATCCCATTGGCGAAATGACCAATTTGTCGAAATGCTTCGGCTGGGCATAACCGGTCAGATAATTGAATAACCGCGCCGCATCTGCGCCAAGATCCGGATCGGCGGTGAAAAACGACAGATCCGTATAAACCCTGGCGGTCACAGGATGATAATTGCCGGTGCCGAAATGGACATAGGTCAGCAGATCATCACCCTCACGCCGGGCCACATATGACATCTTGGCATGGGTTTTCAAATCCATGAAGCCATAGACCACATGAACGCCTGCGCGCTCCAAATCCCGGGCCCATTTGATATTTGCCTCTTCATCAAAGCGGGCCTTCAACTCCACCAACGCGGTTACGGACTTGCCGCTTTCCGCAGCCGCGATCAACGCCTTGACGATAGGGCTGTCATCGGATGTGCGATAGAGGGTCTGTTTTATGGCAATGACATCCGGGTCTTCGGCGGCCTGGGCCAAGAACTGCGCCACCACGTCAAAACTCTCATAAGGGTGATGAACCAGAATATCCTTGGCACGAATAGCCGCGAAACAATCGCCCCCCAATTCCCGAATACGTTCGGGATAGCGCGGATTATAAGGTTCAAATTTAAGATCAGGGCGATCATCAACGATCAATTGCGCTACATCCGCCAAACCCAGCGCGCCATCGATGGCCATGACTTCATTGCTGCCGACATCCAGGTTTCGGGCCACAAAACGGCGCAGATCATCGGGCATATCGCCATCAATCCATAGGCTGATAACGCTGCCCCGACGGCGGCGTTTCAGGGCGGTCTGGAAAGACCGCACCAAATCCTCCGCTTCTTCCTCTACCTCGATGTCGCTGTCTCGAATGACCCGAAACAGGCCGCGGCCTTCCGTCGTGTAGCCCGGAAACAATTGATCCAGAAACAACCCAACCAAATTTTCCAGACTGATAAAGCGGATATCCTCACCCGGCAGACGGACAAAGCGATCAACCATCTGAGGCAAGGGCACCAGGGCATTCATGAAACTGTCATCGGCGTCCCGGCGCAATTGTAAAACCATGGCAAAGCCAAGATTTTGGATGAAAGGAAACGGATGCGCCGGATCAATGGCCAGGGGGGTCAGGACGGGAAATATCCGCTGCAAAAAATGCAGGGTCAGAAACTCCCGGTCCTCCTCCGACAGATCATCCGGCGTGACAAGGTGTATCCCCGCCACTGCCAATTCGTCGATCAAATCCAGCCAATAACGGCCCTGTTCGGCCATAATGCGACCGGCCAATTCGTTGATGGCGGTAAGTTGTTGCGCTGGGGTGCGGCCGTCATCGCTGACTTGATCAATGCCGGCCCGACGTTGGCCGTGCAGGCCGGCGACGCGGACCATATAAAACTCATCCAGGTTGGTGGCAGAAATAGAGAGAAAACGCAGCCGCTCCAGCAACGGGTGGGCCGAAT
>JAPKBD010000194.1 GCA_028824965.1 Alphaproteobacteria bacterium
AATTCCTCGACAAATCAAACCAGGCATGCGTTTTTCAGCAGCCTGCTAGACCTTTTTCGATATTCATCGAGTCAGGTCTAGCTTTTATCGCTCACGCTTGTGCGCAGAGCGCACGTCTCCGCTGGGGCGGCGCATAAGCGCCGGGCCGCCGTCACGGCCTTAGTTGAGTGGTTCAACTTCGAAAACGAACTAGCAAACTAGGCTGCGGCACCACCGCGTAATACCCGGCCTGGAAGCGGCGCGCCTTCGGGAACAGCATCCGCATTGCCATCCCGGATGACCACGCCATTGACGATGACTTTGGAGATACCGGAGGCTTCACTGATCAAACGGTCGGCACCTGCCGGGAAATCATAGACCCGCTGCAAGGGTTGATCGCCAACTGTTGCAGGATCAAAGATCACCACATCTGCAGGCATACCTTGTGCAAGACGGCCCCGGTCAGTAATCCCCATCACTTCTGCCGTGCGGGAGGTCAACATACGAATGGCTTCCTCCAGGCTGAAAGCCTCTTTTTCACGGACCCAGCGTTTCAGGAAAAATGTCGGCTGACAGGCATCGCATAGTTGGGAGGCATGGGCACCGGCATCCGACAAACCCAACACCGTAAAGTCCGCCTTCAACAGTGGCTCCACCTCATCCTCATTATGGTTGGCGACGGGCATGCGAAAGCGCGCTTCCAGGTTAGAGGCCAGGGCGATATCCAGGGCCAGATCGATGGGGTGCATATTGCGTTCGGCTGCAACCTCAACCAACAAACGTTCTGCCAGGTCGGGCTCCCCCTCATATTGGGAAATGACCGTTTTCGCGAAGGAGCTTTGAAAGGCCGGCTTAATATTGTCCATGCGGGTTTTAAAGGTTTGGCGGAAGTCGGGATCTTTATAGATCCGGCACTTGCCGTCAAAATCCGCCGCCGAAACAGGCTTGAACATGGAAATGGCCTCAAACACAAATGGCTCTTTGAACTGATATTCAAAGTTCAAGGGCCGTGGCGTGACCTGCGGTGTGATCTTCAGGCCTTTGTCGGCCAGAGCTCGGGAATGGATCATCTGTTCTTCATGATCGCCCTTGCCCAACGACAAACCGGCCAATAATGCGGTCCAGGTTATGGGCCGCCCTGTGCGCTGGGCGATCTGCTCAAACTCATCCAGGAATAATTCACGCCCCACTGTGGCCTGAATAATGCCCTTACCTTCACGTCCCAATACATCACACAAGGCGTGGATCTCTTCCATCCCCGCTGCCCGGCTAGGTACGGGGCGGCCTTCATAGCCAACGTGTGTGGAGGCTTTGGAAGTGGCAAAACCAAGAGCGCCGGCCTTAATCCCTTCGCTCAACAAATCACACATGCTGGCCAGTTCTTCGGCCGTGGCATGACGCTCCGTCGCGGCTTCCCCCATGACAAAGGTTCGCAGCGGTGTGTGCCCCATCAGAACACCAACGTTGATGGATGGCCCGACTGCGCTGACCACATCCATATATTCGGGGAATGTTTCAAACGGCCAGGTCGCGCCCAATCCGGCCTTAAGGGCCGCGACACTCATACCTTCGACTTTTTCCAAAGTCCGCATGATCATATCCCGATGCTCCGGCTTGGTCGGTGCCACGCCGAAACCGCAGTTGCCGATCACCGCCGTCGTCACACCATGCCACGGCGAGATCGTCAGATTACGGTCCCACAGCACCTGGGCATCATAATGGGTATGGATGTCCACAAAGCCCGGACAGACGACCTGGCCGTCCGCATCGATTTCCCGTGTGGCGGTATCCGGCGCATCGCCCATGGCAACGACCTTGCCGTCCTTTATACCCAGATCGCCCTGAAGGGACGCAGCGCCCGTGCCGTCAATGATGGTACCGTTGGTGATTTTTAAATCGTACATGCCGATATCCTCTAAACTGCCGTCAGATTGTAAAGTTCTGCCACGTTATCGTGCAGAATCCAATCCCGTTCCTGCTCCGTCATATCGACGGTGTGCTTGGCCAGCATTTCCTGGCTCCACGGCCAAGTGCTATCTGAATGGGGGAAATCATTAGCCCACATCAGGCGGCGCACGTTACAGGCATTGCGAAACTCAAATGCCGTCCAGTCATCCTGGAACGTCAGATAAACGTTCTCCTTGAAATACTCGCTGGGCAGCCGCGCCATCTCATCGCACTTCATCCAATAGCGATGGCGTTCGTAGGCGTGATCCATACGATACATGTAGTGGGGCACCCAGCCCGCGTCCGCTTCCACACAAACCAGTTTCAAATCCGGGTGACGTTCGAAGACGCCGCCAAAGATAAAGGTTCCGATGATATCCTGACAGCCGCGAATGATGGAGGCGAAGGAATTGATCCGAGGCCCCCGCGTGCCGCCAATATGATCTGCGCCCGACGTCAGAATGTGAAACGACAAGGGCATTTTCAGGTCGACCGCCGCCTCGTAGAACGGGGTGTAATCCAGGTGATGATAATCTTCATGCTGGGGGTCACCGGGCATCATGACACCGCGAAAGCCCATCGCATGGGCCGTGCGCAATTCTTCGATACCCTCCTTAACCGAAGCCATGGTGATTTGCGCCATGCCGTATAGTCGGTCCGGTGCGACGGCGCAATATTCCTCCAGCCAGCGGTTATAGGCGGCAAAACAGGCCCGCTTGTAATCAAAGTCGGGATGATTGCACAACACCATGCCGACGGTGGGATAGATGACCTCTGCCCCGATGCCGTCGCGATCCTGATCAGCGATCCGGTGTGTCGCGTCCCAGCCGCTGCGGTGCAAATCTTCAAACTTGCCGCCCTTCATGCTCAGGGTGGAGGGGTCTTTACCGGCGGCGGCGACCAGGCCCATGGGGATAGTCTTGTCCATACCATCGACCACATAGACATCGCCGAACTTTTCATCATGGGCGATATGTGGTGCGCGATCACGAAAACTGGGATCGATAAAATCGGTATAGCAATTCCCCGGTTCGGTTATATGTGAATCCGCCGATATAGGTATCTTCGCCATCTGCTGTCTTCCTCCATACGAACATATTATTTATAGCGCCTACCAAAAAAAAGACCGCGCGTTACGGCCACCATGATAACGCGCCCATCAAAAACCTCAATACAGGCATCTCATATTTTGCAGGGGCATTGGCGAAGGACCGCTTGGCATAATCATTTTCATTGTCCATACTCGATTCCGAAATGAAAAAATAAAAAAGGGAGGTCTGTAATGAAGCGTACAATTTTTAGAGTAGCGACCGCGGTTTCCTTGGTAGGGCTTATGCTCAGCGCCGAAGCGGCACTGGCGCAGAAAAGCGGCGGCGTCTTAAAGGCATACCATCGCGGCACCCCGCCCAGTGGTTCGATTCACGAAGAAGCAACCAATTCAACCGTCTCACCCTATATGGGTGTGTTCAACAATCTGGTCATGTATCGCCAGGATATTGCGAAGAATAGCATGGACACCATTGTTCCGGATCTGGCGGAAAGCTGGGCCTGGAACAGCGACGGCACCAAGTTGACTTTCAAACTACGCAAGGGAGTGAAATTCCACGACGGCAAACCCTTCACAGCAAAAGATGTGCAGTGCACCTGGGATGGCATTCAGGGCAAGCGTAAGGCTAAGTTACGCAAGAACCCGCGAAAATCCTGGTACAAGAACCTTGAAAGCGTTTCCACCAATGGTGATTATGAGGCGACGTTCAATCTGAAACGCCGCCAGCCTGCATTCATTGCGTTGTTGGCGTCCGGTTATTCACCGGTCTACCCCTGCCACGTATCACCGAAAAAAATGCGCACCCACCCCATCGGCACCGGCCCGTTCAAATTCGTCAGCCTGAAACAGAACGAGCATGTAAAGTTCACCAAGAACAAAGATTACTGGAAAAAAGATCGCCCCTACCTTGATGGCGTCGAATGGACCATCATCAAAAGCCGGGCAACACGGGTTCTGGCCTTTATCGCGGGCAAATTCGACATGACGTTTAACGTCGATGTGACCATCCCGCTGTTGAAGGAAGTTAAAGCCAAGGCACCGCATGCGATCTGTGAATTGGTGACGACGAATGTCAGCACCAACCTGATTATCAACCAGGATGCCCCCCCCTTCGATAATGCCCAGATCCGTAAAGCCATGGTTTTGGCGATCGATCGTCAGGCCTTTATCGATATTTTGAGTGAAGGTCAGCACGTCCAAGGTGGTGTCATGATGCCTCCGCCCTCAGGCGTCTGGGGTATGCCGCCGGAATATCTGAAAACCGTGGCCGGCTATAACCCGGACGTTGCAGGAAACCGCGCCGCAGCCCGAAAAATCATGGAAAGCCAGGGTTATGGTCCGAACAACCGGCTGAAGATCAAGGTTTCCACCCGGAATATTGCGATCTATCGGGACCCGGCGGTGATCCTGATCGATCATCTGAAGGAAATCTACATGGATGCGACTTTGGATACGGTGGAGTCAGCCAATTGGTACAGCAAGGTCGGGCGTAAAGACTATATGGTCGGCCTAAACCTGACCGGTGTCGGCGTGGATGATCCCGATGCCGCTTTCTATGAGGGTTATTCCTGTGGCTCTCAACGGAACTACACCGGCTATTGCAAACCGGAAATGGAGAAACTGTTTGAGCAGCAATCCATGATGGTTGATCAAGAAGCGCGGAAAAAGCTGGTTTGGAAAATTGACAAAATGCTGCAGGAAGACGCCGCCCGTCCGATGATCGATCATCGTAAGGCAGCGCAATGCTTCCAGCCCTATGTCAAAGGCTTCGTCACCCACGTCAACAGCGTCTACAACAACTGGCGCTTGGAAGATGTTTGGCTGGATAAATAGGCCCTAGCCAATCGACGATATGCCGGGACGCCCAGTAAAATGCATTGCATATTTGCAATAACAAGCTGGCGCGTCCCGGTTCGCCGAAACTTCTGATCGAGAAGAATATTAGAACAGTCTGATGGCCTATTCTGGATGTATATTCCGGCTAAGCGAGCAGATCAGACACTTAATTTATTCGTTAAGACATTTTTCCAAAGACGCGCGGCAGACGGAAATTAGGAAGGGCGGAATAAACCTTGGGCACCTATTTAGTTAAACGCTTTTCGTTGATGATCCTGACGCTGATTGGTATTTCCATCATCATCTTCGTCCTGTTACGGCTGATGCCAGGCAACATCGCGGATATTATGTTTGAATCCGCCGGCTTTATCGATCCGGCGGAAAAGGCCCAGATCGAAAAAGAACTGGGCCTGGATCTGCCCATTCCGGTGCAATATTTCAACTGGATCCAGGGCGTCTTGGTCTGGGACTTGGGCTATTCCTATGTCTCGGAAATGCCTGCAGTTGACGAATTGGGACCCCGCATTCCCATCACCGCGAAATTAGCCGCGCTGGCCCTGGGCTTTTCAGTCCTGTTCGGCCTTCCCCTTGGGGTGATATCCGCTGTGAAGCAGGATACCCCCCTCGATTACATATTGCGGGTTATCTCGTTGAGCGGTCTGTCCCTGCCGTCATTCTGGCTCGCCCTGCTTATCCTCATGTTCAGCGTGCATTATTTTGGTGACATGCCCATATATATGGATCCACCGGACAACCTGTGGGATGAACTATTATTATATTCCATACCGGCAGCGGCGGTCGGCTTTCGTTCCTCCGCCCTGATCATGCGCCTGACACGATCTTCCATGCTGGAGGTCATGCGCCAGGACTATATTCGCACGGCGCGTTCCAAGGGCGCTTCGGAAAATTCCATCAACTATCACCACGCCCTGAAAAATGCGGTACTGCCCGTGACCACCATCATCGGCATTGAAGCGGCATTCTTAATCGGCGGCCTGATTATCACCGAGACAGTCTTCAATATTCCGGGCGTCGCGCATTTCCTGGTCCAGGCGATCCTGGTACGCGATTACCCCATTGTTCAAAGCCTGGTCATGCTGATCGCCATCGTCACCGTATTGGTCAATTTCGCGGTGGATTTGTTGTACGCGGTGCTGGACCCGAGGATTAAGTATGCAGACTAGCAACCCATTTATGACCGTTGGTGGTAGCAATGGCTGATATTGACCACAGGGCAGAGCTGGCCAAGGCCGGTGCCCATGTTACGACCCGCTGGGACAAGTTGGTATTTTTTGCCCGCCGTTATCCCCTGGGCGCGGTCGGGGCGGTAATCATGTTGGTGTTTGTTTTTTCCGCCGTATTTGCGGATGTGATTTCGCCTCATGATCCACTACAGACCAAGGCCTCCGCCTCATTGGCGGCACCGGATGGTGAATTCATTCTGGGTGCCGATATGATGGGGCGGGATATGTATAGCCGTATCATCCATGGCGCACGCATTTCACTGACCGTGGGGGTTGCCTCGATCTTGCTGGGTGGTTCCATCGGTGTGCTAATTGGGTTGATGTCGGGCTATCTGTTGGGCTGGTTCGATCTGATCATGCAGCGTCTGATCGATGTTATGCAGGCCCTGCCTTTATTGGTATTGGCACTTGTCATGGCGGCAACGTTAGGACCGTCATTGGAAAATACAATAATTGCCATTTCCATTCCCTTGGTACCGAACGTCGCCCGCGTGGTGCGATCATCCACTTTATCGCTGCGGGAGATGCCCTTTGTCGAAGCGGCCCGCGCGGCCGGTATGAGCGAAATGCGCGTCGCCATGCGCCATGTTCTGCCCAACATCCTGGCACCGTTGATCGTACTATTCACGGCGCAACTGGGTGCCGCCATTTTGGTTGAAGCCTCCCTCTCCTTTCTGGGCCTGGGCGTTCCGGCGCCGCATCCATCTTGGGGGCGAATGTTATCGGAATCAGCTGCCGAGTATGCCCGCGTGGCACCATGGTTAGTGGTTTTTCCCGGCCTGGCCATCTCCCTTGCGGTGTTCGGCACTAATCTGTTTGGTGATGCCCTGCGCGATATTCTTGACCCACGACAACGCAGCTAGGCCTCAACATCATGGCAGATATAGTGAATAGTGACCTGGAGCCATCCGCGCGCGTCAATCCAGAACACAATGAATTGGCGTTGGAAGTCGAAGGGTTACAGACCTATTTCTTCACCCGTCAGGGCATCGTCAAGGCGGTCGATGGGGTTTCCTTTAGCCTTAACAAAGGCGAAACCCTAGGCATAGTGGGTGAGTCCGGTTGCGGTAAAAGCATCACCGCCCTGTCCATCATGCGCCTGGTCCCTGAACCACCGGGCCGGATCATCGGCGGTAAGGTCAATCTGGACGGCAAGGACCTCCTGGAACTCTCGGAAAAAGAGATGCGCAGCATTCGCGGCAACGACATCTCGATGATTTTTCAAGAACCCATGACCTCCCTCAACCCGGTGCTGACCATCGGCTTCCAAATCGCCGAGGCGCTGATCCTGCATCAGGACTATTCCAAATCCCAAGCTTTGGACCGGGCGGTAGAGATGTTGGATCTGGTCAAAATTCCCGAACCGGTATTGCGCGCCAAGGAATACCCCCATCAGTTATCGGGCGGCATGCGCCAGCGCGCGATGATTGCCATGGCGCTGGCCTGCAATCCAAAGGTGCTGATTGCGGACGAGCCGACGACGGCGCTTGATGTCACCATACAGGCGCAAATCCTGGAACTGATCGTGCAATTGCAGGAACAACTGGGCACCGCCGTTATCTTGATTACCCATGACCTGGGCGTGATCGCTGAAACCGCACGTCGGGTCATCGTCATGTATGCCGGGCGCAAGGTGGAGGAAGCGGATGTGGAACCGCTGTTTGCCGAGCCTCTACACCCCTATACCCACGGCCTGATGGCCTCTGTCCCGCAGCTGACGATCATGAACGATGAGGGAGAGATCGCGACAGAGCGGTTGGAAGAAATTCCCGGCATTGTTCCGCCCTTGAACGACCTGCCGCCGGGCTGCGCCTTCGCGCCCCGTTGCCGCTTCGCAGATGATGTTTGCATCGCGGAATATCCACCCTACGAGGAAAAACGCCCCGGCCATTGGGCCGCTTGTTGGCACACCGAACGTTTGTATGGAGGCCAGGATGACTGAGCAGCCGCTATTAGAGGTCACTGGCCTAAAGAAACATTTCCCCATCAAAAAGGGCTTACTCTCGCGCACCAGGGACTATGTCTATGCTGTCGATGACGTCAGCTTTCAGA
>JAPKBD010000195.1 GCA_028824965.1 Alphaproteobacteria bacterium
GGTGATCCATGGCTCCCAAAGCAATCTATCGCCCCATATGCGGCCGTTATTGCTGAACGTTTATTCCTCCGCCGATGCCATGCCCTACGTCTTTAACCCGATCCCCAGCCCCTATGACGGCGAAATCGTCCGGGGTAAAAAGGCGGATAGATCCAGCCACGACCCCCGCGGTTGCGAATTGCCGCCCGATTGGTCAAAAGGCTATGTGGGGCCGTGGCAACATCAAAGCGCGGGCCAGGCCGGCGAACAGTAATCGTTGGGTTTTGTATAGGAGTTGGAGTGACCATGAAAATAACGGCGGTGGAGACTATTCAGGTAGCCGAATTCAGCAATCTGGTTTGGCTGAAGGTTGAGACGGATGAGGGTATCACCGGGTTGGGGGAGACGTTTCGAAACCCCGATGCCACGGCAGCCTATATCCATGAAACCTGCGCGCCTTACCTGTTGGGCCAGAACCCCCTGAATATAGAGCGGCATTTCAACGCCCTGGCGAACAAGGTCGGCAATCACTATTTCGGCTATCCCACCCGCAGCATCGAATGGCGGGGCAATTCAGCGGTGGATTTTGCCCTGTGGGATATTCTGGGCAAAACCGTTGGACAGCCCGCATGGCAATTGCTGGGCGGTTTGTCCCGGGATCGCATTCGCGTTTACAACACCTGCGCCAGTGCGGATTACAACAACACACAGCGCAATAATACCAACAGTTCCTTCCTGCAACATGGGGAGGTGAAGCACCGGGAGTTTTCGCAGTTTGAGGATTTGGAGGCGCAAATGGGCGCGCCCGGCGAATTGGCGCAATCGCTGTTGGATCAAGGCATCACGGGCATGAAAATCTGGCCCTTTGACGGCCTGGCCCTTGTCAGTGACGGCCACGACCTGACCCTGCCGCAACTGAAATCCGGCGTCCGTATTGTGGAGGAAATCCGCAAGACGGTGGGCGATGAGATGGACATCATGATGGAATATCATGCCCTGTGGCGTTTGCCGCAGATCCTGAAAATCGCCCGGGCTTTAGATGATTTCGACGTCTATTGGCACGAAGACCCCGTGCCCATGTACCGTTTCGATGATCTGGAACAATTCAAGCGGGGCACCACGGGCCGGGTTTGCGGTTCGGAAAACCTGGGCACCAAGGTCTGGTACGCCGAAGCCTTTCAACGCGGCGTCATCGATGTGGTGCATTTTGATCTGTGCTGGATCGGCGGCCTGACCGAGGGCCGCAAAATCGCCGCCCTGGCCGAAACCTACGAACGCCCCATCGCCCCCCATGATTGCGTCGGCCCGGTAACCTACGCCGCAAGCTCCCACCTCGTCCTCAGCGCACCAAACGCCTTGATGCAGGAATCCGTCAGGGCGTTCTATAACGGCTACTACCGCGATATCGTCACGGACATCCCCAAGATCGAAAACGGCTTTCTATATCCTTTGATGAAACCCGGTTTGGGCGTGGAATTATTACCCGACTTCACAAATCGTAGCGACGTTACGACGCGGCGCAGCGAAGCCGCCTAAAATTCCTGTAATGATATGCGGATCTTTATGCACACAAGCGTGGTTATGAGAACTCCGGCCGGTGAAAAATCCAGAGGAATTCTAGCAATAGCAAACGCAGATTTTGGTAATCCGTCGCCGTAATTCTACGTCTTGCTCTTTGCCGGCGCTCCAAAATCGGGCTGACGTTTTTCCATGAAGGCCGAGACCGCCTCGCGATGCTCTGCCGTGCGATAGGCGGCCGCCAGTGCTTCGTGCTCACGACGGCCGACCTCCGCGAGATCATCACAAGTACCATTGCGGGTCAGCAAATCCTTTATTAGGAGCAGAGAGGGGCTGGCATTTGCAGCGATCTCTTCGGCCACTGACAGCGCTTCCCTGAGCAAGTCGTCGTGTGGCACCACCCGGTTGACCAAGCCCGTACCATCAAAGTCTGCGGCTTCGTAAAGTTTTCCGGTGAGGCACATTTCACTGGCCAAAGCAAAACCTACGCGTTGTAATAAAAAAATGAGAACTTCCCAACTCTGGGACGAGACCCATGCGGACAAAAAACAAACCAATGCGTGCCCGGTCCGAGGCAATTATGATATCAGCAGGCAACATCATCGTGATACCGATACCGACGGCGACACCGTTGATCGCCGCAACGATTGGTTTCGATTCCCGGAGGAGCTTGACCCATTGTGAATCGCCCGGCTTCTTACCTCCGTTTAATGCAGGCTGCTCACCCGCTTGCAATGGCGCGTGAAAGCTTTCCTCAATGTCTGCTCCGGCGCAAAAGCCGCGACCGGCACCCGTGATGACGATAGAGCCGATATCGGAATTCTCATTCGCTTTGCGAATTGCGCTTTCAAGTTCCCGGTTGAGCGTCCGTGTCCACGCATTCAGTTTTTCGGGCCTGTTTAGCGTGATCAACAGCACGCACCCTCGTTGTTCTTCGACAATTTGAGTGTAGGGCATATGCCTCTCCCGTCGTTTTGTTCTTCTAATTACCGCGAACGTCTAATTGACCAGAATTTTGGCTCTCGAAACCGACAATTACCTAATCCAACTCGGCCAACAATTCATCATTGTGTTCGCCCAATCCCGGCACTTGCGGTGTAATCCCGACAGTGCCGTCGGAGAATTTGAAGGGGGGGTTGGGGACTTGATAGCCGCCTGCCCCGTCTTGAATGGTTGCCATCATACCGCGGGCCTGGCTTTGTGCGTCCGTCATGGTTTCACCCACGGTTCTGTAGCGTGAACTGGGCACGCCGGCCTCTGTCATGATGGCTTCGCACTCTTTAGCGCTGCGGGTGATGGTCCAGGCATCGATCACTTCCATGACCTGGGGCCAATGCAGGCGACGATCTGCGAGGACGGCAAAGCGGGGGTCGTCGAGCAATTCCGGCTGGCCAATGGCGGCGGCGAAATCCACAAACTGTTTTTGGCTGATGGGCGTGATGATGATGAAGCCGTCATTGGTGCGGCTGGGTGAATACAGGATGCGCGGCGGGGTATCGGGGAATTGCGCCAATTGCACTTCATAGATCAACAGATTGATAATGGCATCCATCAACGCAACATCTATAAATTGCCCGGTCCCATGGCGGAATTTGGAGATCAAGGCGGTTTGGATCGCGCCAAAGGCATAGACGGCCGAGAGGACATCTGCGGTAAATATACCGCAGGCTTCAGGCTTTGTCAGTTCATCCTGATAGCCCATTTGCGCCAGGTCCAGGCCACTGCCTGCCTGTACCACGGGGGCATAGGCGGGTTCCTTGGCGCGGGGCCCGGTCTGGCCGAAGCCGGAGATGGCGCAATAGATCAGATCCTCATGCCCCGCTGCCAATGTGGCGTAATCCAGGCCGAGGCGACCCATCACGCCGGGCCGGAAGTTTTCCACGACCACATCGGCGCTGGCGACCAGTTTTTTGGCCGCTGCCAGACCTTCATCAGAGCGTAAATCCAGCACGATGCTTTTCTTGCCGGCATTCAGATGTCCGAAATAGGTGCTTTTCCCGTCACTGATGGGGGGGACATGGCGGATTTGATCGCCCACATCCGTCTCGATCTTGATCACTTCCGCGCCGCAATCGGACAACAGGCGGGTGCAGTAAGGCCCCGCAATAACAGTAGTGAAATCAATGACGCGGATGCCAGCCAAAGGTGCGGTGGGGGGCGGTGTGGGTGTCAGGGTACTCATAAATGCATTCTACTTTCCAAAATTCATTTAGATGAATTGTAACAGGGTTCAGCGTCCTCAACAGCCAAAGAAAGGAAATAATTATGGAACAATTATGGCAAAAGGTGACGGCTGTCATACAAATTTTCAAATCCTATGGTTACTATACTTTTAATAAGTTCAGTCCAGTAACAGTTCAGATTTGGCTCAGATCCAGCGAGGTGTGACATGCCCTATAATTCCTTCCGTTCAATGCCGTGGCTTCCCACTCTATATGTGACATTTTTCGGGTATGCCATCTGGGGCGGTGTTCTGCTAAGCCTGCACAATATGGCGGGCAATTAGACCCCCAAACATGTCCCTGGGCATGTCCCTGGGCATTTCCCCAGGCCGGACAATTATACTAGAATAGCGCCATCCCTGATGACGTGGCTGGCTGGACGGTCCCCGTCCTGCGAAAGAAACCACCTATGGCGTCCCATCCTGGGTTTTGGCCCCTTGCTCTTGCCGTCGTGGCCATGTTGTTTCAACAGGCATTTGCCTCCATGTGCGCCCTGGTTTTACCCGTGGCCGCACCGGAGATGAGTGCGGAGACAGGCCTGAATGTGTCCCTTATCGGGGCCTATACGGGTATTCTTTACGGTGTTTCGTTTTTCACCTCGTTAGGCTGCGGCGGTTATATTCAGCGCTATGGCCCCCTCCGCGTCAGCCAGTTTTCCATGTTCAGCCTGGGCACTGGTTTACTGCTGTCATCCCTGGGCAGCATTTGGTCGATCTGCCTTGGTGCCATTTGCATGGGCATCGGGTCGGCTGTGGCGACACCGTGTTCCACCGTGATCCTGGCCAAATTATCCCCACCAAAACATGCGCCGCTGATTTTCTCACTGAAACAGACCGGCGTGCCTGTGGGCGGCATGATCGCAGGCTTAATGGTGCCGTTGCTGGCCGCGACTTATGGCTGGCGCGGGGCCTTTGTCGGTGCCGGTCTGACCTGCTTAATCTATGGCATCCTGCTCCAACCCCTGCGCAAACGCTATGACACGGACCTCGGCCCCGGCTATGGCTTCAGCTTTCGGGTCGTATTCGCCATGCTGCGCCGTGTTCTGGCCCATAAGGCATATCGGGAGCTGGCCTTTACCTGGTGGTTCTATGTCGGCGTGCAGTCCCTGTTCGGGGCCTTTTTCATCTCGTATCTGGTGCAGGGTCTGGATTACGAATTGGCCCAGGCCGGTTATATCTTCGCCGTGGCCCAGGGTATCTCCATCCTGGCCCGGGTGCTGTGGGGCTGGATTTCATCCCATCTGATTAAGCCGCGCACCATGTTGGCATTATTCGGTCTGATGATATCCCTGTCAGCCCTGTTGACCGGCCTGTTCACCAAAGATTGGACGGTCATTGAAATTACCCTGGTGGCGATCCTCTATTCAGCCTCCGCCATCAGCTTCCACGGCGTCCTGATCGCCGAGATGGCCCGCATCGCCCCGGAAGGCGAAATGGCCGCCATGACGGGGGGCATTTTATCCTTCGCGATGCTGGGAATGATGAGCTATCCCGCCATCTTCGGTTTGGCCCTGCAAATCACCGAAGGCTACAAACTCGGCTTCATACTTGCCGCGATCCCTTCATTGATCGTTGGCTTGCGCCTGTTCTGGCGGCGGGGCGAGGCCTAACGATTAACTTGATCATTTTTTGTACTGGAAAAACGGCGTGGCAAACCCCAAATACTAGATAGTGTCCTCGGCGTCCGTGAAACCTCTTGTGGAGGCGCAACATTGCCATGACAACCTTTGATAAACGCGAACAGGCATTTGAGGCGAAATACGCCCACGATCAGGAAACAGTCTTTAAAACTTGCGCCCGGCGTAACAAACTACTGGGTCTGTGGGCTGCCGGACAACTGGGCCTTACGGGTGGGGATGGAGAAGCCTACGCTAAATTGGTGGTCACATCGGACTACGAAACGCCGGATCACCAAGATGTCTTTGAAAAAGTCTGGGGCGATATTCGCAATAAACATCTCGACATAACCCAAGCCCAGGTAAGGCAAAAAATGCAGACCCTGTTGGAGGAAGCCCAGGAACAAATCGTACCGAATTGGCACCAATTCGGTGTCTTTCCCCCCGATGGCTTAAGCCGCGAACCTGAACACAGGGCCGTCTGGCCGGCACAAGTGGTGAAGACGTCAAGGGAGCCATAAATCCCTCTGGTTCGATTAGCGACTGCGAAAAATTCGTTCCCTCGACCGATCCATCCGGGTAGGTTGCGGCCAACTCAAAAAAATTCAGTTTAGGAAACATCATCGATGTCATCATTGTTCGAACCTATGTCTTTCACCCGTGGTTCCGATATGAAGAACCGCTTCATGCTGGCCCCCCTCACCAATACGCAAAGCCATGCAGATGGCCGTCTATCTGATGATGAAATTAATTGGATAGAGATGCGGGCCAAGGGCGGCTTTGGCCTGACCATGTCGGCAGCGGCCCATATTCAGGCCGTGGGCCAGGGCTTCCCAGGGCAGCTTGGTGCATTCTCGGATGATCACATTGAGGGGCTGGGCCGGATGGCGGCGGGAATTAAGCGTCATAACAGTATGTCCATCCTACAATTACACCATGCGGGCAACCGCACGCCCGGCGATTTGATTGGCGGGACGCCGGTTTGTCCCTCCGACGATGAAGAGTCTGGCGCGCGTGCGTTATCTCATGATGAAGTCGGTCAATTGGTAGAGGATTTCATTCTGGCTGCGAAACGGGCCGAGGCCGCCGGTTTTGATGGGGTCGAGGTGCATGGAGCCCATGGCTATATCCTGAGCCAGTTTTTAAGTGCGGAGATTAATAAGCGGGAGGACGAATACGGCGGTTCCTTGGAAAACAGAAGCCGCATTGTGTTTGAGATCGTCAACGGTATTCGCGCCCGCTGCCGCCCGGATTTCAATGTTTCCATCCGCCTGTCGCCGGAACGCTTTGGCTTACGCCTGGGCGAAATTCGCGATGTGGCCCAAAAATTGATGCATGAGGGCGCCATTGATTTCCTCGATATGTCCTTGTGGGATGTCTTCAAAGAACCGGTGGAAGAAGAATTTAAAGGCCGCAGCCTGATGTCCTATTTTGCGGAACTGGATCGGGGCAACGTAAAACTGGGCGTAGCGGGCAAAATCACCTCCCGTCAGGCGGCTGAGGAATGTTTGAACCTGGGCTGTGATTTTGTCATCATCGGCCGCGGTGCCATTCTGCATCATGACTTTCCCCTTCGCGCCGAGGATCCGTCTTTCAAGACCATCGACCTGCCGGTTAGTGGGGATTATCTGCGCAACGAAGGTTTGAGTGAAAACTTTCTGGTCTATATGAATAACTGGAAGGGTTTCGTGAACCTTTAACCCTCCCCCTAAAACTGCTGTATTGGGAACCATCGCCATGAACATTCGCAAGACGGTTATCATCAAGGAAGTCATCGAAACGGATGGCCATGGCAAAGCCTGTGATCCTATTACACGGGTCGTCGCCATGGCGGTGGTGCAAAACCCCTTTGCCGGTGGTGCGGGTTCTTTTGTTGAGGATCTTTCGCCGCTGTTTGATATCAGTGGTGCCGTGGCCGAACGTTTGATGGACAGCGCCGTTGCCGAACTTGGGGGTGCAGCTGTCAGCTATGGCAAGGCGGCCATTGTCGGCAGCCAGGGGGATCTGGAACATGGCGGTGCTATGATCCATCCGAAATTGGGCAAACCCATGCGCGCGGCTGTTGGCGGTGGCAAGGCGCTGATCCCGTCCAATGCCAAGGTGGCCGCTGTAGGCGCGTCCATCGACCTACCCCTGGGCCACAAGGATGAGGCGTGGTCCTTCGATCATTTCGATACCATCACCGTCATGATTGGCGATGCTCCGCGGGCCGATGAAATTATCATCTGCATGGGCGTCGCAGATGGGGGCCGCCCGGTGCCACGAGTTGGAAACGCGCCCATTCTGGATTAGGAATTGATCATGACATCCAACGACAGACCAAAAGCGCACGCTGTCGGCATCAATCATGTCGCCCTGGAAGTCGGCAGCATTGATGCCGCACTGGAATTTTACGGCAGCTTTCTCCAATTCGAACTTGAGAGCAAAAGTGAGACGGCGGCCTTCATTTATTTCGGCGACCAGTTCATTAATTTCGCCCTGGTTGAGGATCTGGGTCGGGAACAAATCCCCGATCAGCGGCGGCATTTCGGCATCGCCGTAGACGACAAGGAATTGGCCCGCCAAACCCTGACAAACATGGGCGTCGAATTAATGGAGGATAGGTTCCTGGATTTTCACGACCCCTGGGGCAACCGGGTTGAGATCACCAGCTACACAAAAATTCAAGGGGCTGACCCAGATAACT
>JAPKBD010000196.1 GCA_028824965.1 Alphaproteobacteria bacterium
GACAGGCCGGCCCATTGCTCAGGGGTGAATTCCATGCGCTGCCAATAATCATATCGGGTCGCGTCCTGTTTTGAGAATTTGACGCGGAATTCTTCGTCCAGGGTCGATTCCGCTGCCGCAATATGGGTTTGAAACTTGATGGCATCGGCACCTGCGGCGGCAGAGGCATCAATGAATGCATGCGCCGTACCCAGGCTGCCGTCGTGGGCCTGACCCACTTCGGCGATCAGCAGGGCAGGTGCGCCATTGCCCACCGACCGTTCGCCGATTTGTATTCCCGTGACGGTCATGCGGTTCTCCATTCAGGCAGGTCGCCTTCGCCCAGATCCCAAAACAGCCCCGTCATAATTTGCAGGCCTTCCCGCAACACAGGTGCCAGGGCGTGTTCGTTGGGCGCATGTTGCGAACAGGCGGCATAGGAATGGGGCACCCAGATGGTGGGCAGGCCCAATGTTTCGGCAAATACATCATTGGGCAGCGCACCGCCAAGGTTCGGCAATATGGCCGGCTCCACACCCGTTGTTTGTTGTAGGGATGCGCGCGCCCATTGCACCCAAGGGTGATCGGGCAACAGGCGGGATGCCTTCATCATAAAGCCATCGCGTTGCCCCACAGCCACGTCATGATAGCCGTGATCGTCCAGGTGGGCGCGAATGGCAGGCAAAAAAGTTTCCGGGTCCCGGTCGACTGTGAAGCGGATCTGGCACCAGGCCGTCGCATCGGGAGGAATGGCATTGGCCACCTGGTCCGGATTGCCCACTTTCATCGCCAGCACTTCAAAGGCATTCCAGGCAAAGACCCGCTCTGCCGGCGTTAGGCCGGGCTGTCCCCAATCTTCCTCTATCTTGGGGCCCCCGCCGCTTTTGTGGCCGCCACCCATTTTTACTTCGGATAGAACCGTGCGTACGGATGCGGGGATCGCCTCGGGCCGTAGCGCCGGCAACAGGATTTCACCTTTCGGGCCGACCAAAGTTGCCAGGGCATTGGCCAGGCGCGTGCCTGCGTTGGAGATCAGGCCGCCCCAATTGCCAGAATGATGCGCCCCTTCGCGAAGGTCCACCGTCAATTCAAAGTTCAAGACACCCCGGCTGCCCATGAACAACGTCGGTTTGTCTGGCGCCAGGCGCGGCCCGTCAGAGGCCAACAACAGATCAGCCCGCAGTTCCTCGCGATGTTCAGCGGCAAATTCCGCCAGCCCGACGGAACCCACTTCTTCCGACATCTCCAACAAGATCTTGCAGTTGAAACCCAGGCGTCCGCGCACAGCCAGAACTGCGGCCAGCGCGGCAAGATTGACCGAATGCTGGCCCTTGTTATCGGCGGTGCCGCGACCGTACCAGCGATCACTCTCATCGCCCGTGCCGCCTGCCTCACCTTTCACCATGGTCCAGGGATCGCGCCCCTCCCGCCAATCCCCTTCAAAACCGCGCACCACATCGCCATGGCCATAGCTGAACATAGTCGGCAGGTTTGGGTTCTCCAGCCGCTCCGCCACCAGAAACGGTCCGCCACGGGGATCGGGATTGGGATGTATGGCGGTCTGAAAGCCCAGGTTTTCCAGTGTCGGGGTCATTTCTTCCGCTAGATAGCGGTCCAGCTCGGGGCGTAATTCCCGCACCTGCGCTGATGAAGGGATGGCGACCCGGCGGGCCAGGTCTTCGAAAAAATCGCCGCTATCAAAATGTTCGGTGGCTTGCCGAATGGCAGCATCGCGTGTCATGTGGTGCCTCTTCCCCAATCCGGGTAGAACCGGTTCATTCGTACAGATCAGCTGTCAGTATAATACTTAAAGCGCGTGTAGCTAAAGCACGCGGGCAATAGAATCGCTCGGCACCTTGACCCGGACTTCCCGGCCCAACAGGTTCAGCAATATAACCACCCGCTCTCCATCGCCCTGACGTTCGTACAGGCCAATATGATCTGCCATGGCGCCACTGTGCAGACGAACCTGATCGCCCGGCGACAATGTATTGGGTTCCACCAATTTAACATGCCCTGCCGCATCTTCCCGCGCCTTGATGTCCTGGATCAGGGCGTCTGACACCGTTGACGGGCGTTCGCCAAAGCTGACCATACTGATAACACCCGGTGCCGTGCTAATAGAACGGCGGTGGCCCGCGTCAGGATCGGCATCGACGAACAGATAACGGGGAAATAGCGGCGCGCTGACCCAATCGGTCTTGCGCGCGTGGCGTCTTTCTTTCCGGTATTGCGGCAAATAGACCTCAAACCCACGCTCCCACAGATTGCTCCGCGCCCACTTTTCCATTCGGGCCTGCGTATAAACCGCATACCATTGTCTGGAGGGGGAACTCACGGCTTTGTCTCCGGGTGATCTGCACCCATTTGTTTCAATTGCGGAGAGGAAATTTTAAGTAACGCAGGTGCTCTTATCCCGTCGGCGCCATATTGGCCAGCCAGTTTTTCAAAGCTGCCCTGAGGGTCCTTCATATCGCAGATCAGGACCATGTCAAACTCGGGCAACGAGTCTAGATCGCGGACCAGATCCACATGGCGAAAACGGTTCGCGGTCGCCTTTTCGTCGGCCACGCCAACCACCTCTATATTGTGCTGTAGGGCGCATAAAAGTGCGATTTCAGCCAATTCCCCCGCGCCCACCAAGGCAACCCTGCGCAGGCCTTTGTCGGCGGCTTCGCCCAGTAGTTGATCGCACTGATTTCGGGCCCGGCGATAATAGTCGAAGGAGCGGAAAAGGTAGTTCGCCGTCAGCCGTGACTTCTCGCCAAAACCTTTCGGAGTCAGATAGTAGGCGTAGCGATTCGGGGGGATCTTTCGCACCTTTACAAGGCCCAGCCGGACACAGCGTTTAAGGTAGGCATTGGTCAGTCCCAGGGCGATATTCAGACGCGATGCCAGGCCGCGCTGGGACAGGCGTTCTTCACCGTCCACTGCGTGAAGCATTTCCATGGTGATGCGGGTTTCATTGTCCGCCCCTTCGTCGGGCAATTCACCGTCATCCAATGTTTGTTCGCTGCTCATTCGCTGCTCATTCGCTGTTGATTTGGGGCCTGGAAGGCTCAAAATCGAATCAATGTTCACGACACGAACACTACAGCGTTCACAATATGAACGTCAAGATTTGATCGGCACCCAGGCCCTGTTCACGCAGGCCTGGACAATGTGACTTTGGCTTTCCCGTATACGGAAATTGATAGGTCGTAACTATGCCCCTGATTGATGGGATCATCGCAATGAAAGACGAAATCCAAAGCTGGCGTCGTGATTTTCATAGCCATCCCGAACTGGGATTTAAGGAAAACCGCACAGCGGATTTCGTCGCGGCGAAGTTGGAGGAATTCGGCATCCAGGTCCATCGGGGCATTGGCAAAACCGGTGTCGTGGGTGTTCTTAAGGTCGGTAACGAGACCCGAGCAGTGGGTTTGCGGGCGGATATGGACGCCTTGCCGATTGTCGAGCGGAATACATTCGATCATCGCTCCACCCACCACGGTGTGATGCATGCCTGTGGTCATGACGGCCATAGTGCGATGTTGCTCGGCGCGGCGAAGTACCTTTCGCAAACGCAGAATTTTCGCGGTCAGGTTAATTTTATTTTCCAGCCGGCGGAATAAGGCATCGGCGGGGCCCGGGCCATGATCGAAGATGGCCTGTTTGAACAATTCCCCTGCGACAGCCTGTACGCCATGCATAATGCACCGGGCAAACCCTTGGGCACCTTTGATGCGTCACCCGTTACCCGTACCGCAGCCGGTGCGTTTTTTGATATCGATGTATTGGGCAAAGGTGCCCATGGTGCCTTTCCCCATCAAGGGATTGACCCGGTGACAATTGCCGGTGAATTGATCGGCGCCTTGCAAACGATTGTGGCGCGTAATATTTCGCCGACCGAGACGGCGGTGCTGTCCATTACCCAAGTGCATGCGGGCGATGCCTATAACGTTATTCCCGAATCCGCGCGCCTGTCAGGCACCATTCGGACCTTCTCCATGGATGTGATGAACAAAATCCGGGCGCGGGTGGAACAATTGGCCAGCGGTATCGCCGCCTCTCATGGCGGCAGTGCCGCATTGGATTTTCGGATTATCTTCCATCCGGTGGTCAATGCGGAAACCACGGCCGCCTTGGCGGCAGAGGTTTGCGACGACTTGGTCGGGGCGGATCACGTAACCAGGGACCGCCCGCCCAGCACCGGGTCAGAGGATTTTTCGTTCATGGCTGAACAAGTGCCCAGCTGTTACCTGCATCTGGGCAATGGTGCCGACAGCAAGCCCGTGCATAACCCGGACTATGACTTTAACGACGAGGCATTGGTTTATGGGGCCAGCTTCTTTTCCCGCATTGTGGAGCGTAGTCTTCAGGGGGAGTGATCTGGATATTGCCGCAACCTAACTCTAGGGGCGGCGACGACCCTGGCGGACCCGACACAAAACCTTGGCAATTGTCAGGTCCCGGCGCAAGGCTTTGCCCAGAGAAGTGAAGCTGTTGCCGTTGATCTGCCGGGACACTGCGCCTGCGCCGGAGTTGCTTTGAGCCTCCGGGTATTGGGACAACAATTCCTGGATGGATGATGGGGCGGCGGTCATTACCCTGCCCCGACGTTTCGATGAGGCGACCAATACGCCCACAACCCGGCCCCGATCATCCAGCATGGGACCACCCGACAGGCCGCCTAATGCGGGCAGGTCACGGGGTTTGCGGGTAACTTCGGCCCAGGCCAGAATGGGTTCATCGATGCGATAGCGGCCCACGGATTTCATGCGCGCACTGCCGATCACCCGGGCATGTACATCACCGGGCTCGCCTTGCGGGTAGCCTAGGGAAAAACCGCTCTCGCCCCGCCCAGGTGCGCTAAGGGCCATAGCCAGGGGTGCCCGACCTGCATTGGTGCGCAGCAATGCCAAATCGGCATTGGGATGCAAATGTACCTCCGTCACACGCCAGCCTTTGCGCGGTGCGGTTTGTAGCCATATGGCATCGCAGCCATGGGCCACGTGCCGCGCGGTCAGCCACCAGCCATCATCCGTAATGGCGAATGCCGTCCCGGTGGAGGAGCCTTTATCGCCCACGTCGACTTCTATAGTTGGTCCACTAGATCTATTAGGGGATCTGTTAGGGGACCTGTTGGGGCGGGTCGGCGCTGCCTGATATTTCGGCGAGGCGTTTGATTGTTCCAGCTGCGGCCTGCGTGCACCTTCATTGCCGCCCATCAGGGAATTGACCACGCCAAACAGCACAGCCAACGCGGCAATAATATAGGTCAGACGGTTCATGATACGCCGCGCAACAGACGCTTAACCGGAAATCGCAGCGGCATTGATGGCAGCGACCGACAGTTTTATCCCGGCCAACAACACAGCTGGTGCCATCTCGCCATTTTCAATGCGGCCCGATAAATCGCGCAGCAACAGATCACTCAGGCGAAACACCAAGATTTGTATCAACACCGCCAAAATACCCCAGATGACGATTTCCGCCACACTGACAGAGGATGCCATACAAAATGCCAAGGGTATGGCCAGCCCCAATATGGCCCCGGACAAGGATATGGCGGCAGCTAGGTTGCCGTCACGTACCAGGGCGAAGTCTTTGTGGGGCGTAGTGATCGTGTACAACACAACACCGCCTGCCAGCATGGCCAAGGTGACAAGCAGGTGCAGCATCAAGACCGGGAACCCGGCGACGAAACTTTGTAAGACCACGTCCATTACCTAAACCCATATGACCGTTTCGATGGGCCGACAATAGCACAACCTGAAACTAGACGCAGGGGCTCGGTGATGCCACATTAGGGGCATGAATAATGGACCTATATCGAGCTATCCCTTCGCCCGCGAAGTTCCCGCCGGCGACACCCATGAACGCCATGTCTGTGGTGATTGCGGCTGGATCAACTATGTTAACCCCAAGATTGTAGTAGGTGCTGTTTGTACCTGGGAAGACAAGATCCTGTTGTGCAAACGGGCGATTGAACCGCGCCACGGTTATTGGACAGTGCCCGCCGGTTTCATGGAAGAAGGTGAAAGCACCGCAGAGGGCGCGGCCCGGGAAACTCTGGAAGAAGCCTGCGCCAATATTGAAATCGATGCCTTGATCGGGATCTATAATATTCCCCGCATCAGCCAGGTCCATATGATGTACCGGGCCAAGATGACCAGCCCCGATTTCGGTGCGGGTGAGGAAAGTCTGGAAGTGGACCTTTACGCCTGGGACGATATCCCCTGGGACGAGATTGCCTTCCCTTCAGGCGTCTGGGCTTTGAAACATTATTATGAAACGAAGGAGCTGACGGCGTTCCAACCCTTTGATAACCCGGAACTCGACCGCCACCGGACGCGATAGGCATCGGGTAAACAAAATGACCGAACCCAAACTTTTCGATCTGAAGACCGATCTCAGCCTGGACGCTGCGGACAAGATTATTGATACCGCGCTGGCGGCGGGCGGGGCGGAAAATATGCTGCCTTTGACGGTGGTGGTGCTGGATGCAGGTGGTCATGTGGTGGCCTTGAAACGTCAGGACGGCTCCGGCATCCTGCGGGTTGATATTGCCACAGGCAAGGCCTGGGGCGCACTGGGCATGGGTATTCCCAGCCGTACCATTCGTGACCGCCTTGGTGAACGGCCCGCATTTCAGGGCGCGCTGGTCGGCGCCTCCAATGGTCGCTTCGTGCCCGTGCCGGGCGGTGTCCTGGTATTGGACGGCGAACGACGGGTCATTGGTGCAGTCGGTATCAGCGGCGACACCTCGGACAAGGACGAATATGCCGCCATCCAAGGCATCAAAGCCGCCGGCTTAGCCTCAGCCCCCGCCGAACCCATTAAAGATTGGCAGAGTTCAGGCCTCTAGATCTTTTTCGATATTCATCGAAAAAGATCTAGTTTTTATCGCTCACGCTTGTGCGCAAGGGCGCACCGCTCCGCAGGGGCGGCGCAGTCGCGCCGGGCCGCCGTCGCGCCCGTGATTGAGTAAATCGACTTCGAAAGTGGGCTAATCGTCAAAGCCCCCATAAACGGCTGCGACGGCAGCCCGGCGCTTATGCGCCGCCCGCGCGGAGCCGTGTACTCTTGCACACTGCGTGAGCGCCAAATAGTCTACACGCGCATCCAGCTTTGGCCCCAAAGGTTGAGGGAGCGTTCGTTGTGGGGCCATTCACGAACCGGATCATCGTCAGCCATATTTTCCAACTCGGCTGAGACTTCCACCTTATAGCCGTCTGGGTCCTCAACCATGAAAAACAGGTTATTGCCAGGGCCATGCCGGCCCGGCCCCCACCATAACTTGATCTCCAACGCGGCCATATGATCGGCCCAGTCACGGATATCGTCCCAGCAGGATACTTCATAGGCATGATGATCAGGGCGTGCCGCATCGGACAGGAACATGGCGAACGAATGATGCTCTTTGGTGGAGCGATAGAACACGGCAGTTAGAGTCTGCCCGCCGTCCTCGTCATCGCGCATAACGTGGTCCGTTGGGACAAAGCCCAGGGTGCCCTCGTAAAACGCCATCATTGGGGCCAGGTCTGTGGTGGCCACGACCACATGCTGCATACGGCCTGGTGGATGACCCTCCGGGCTGCGACCCGGCGCTTGGGTCTGGTCGACGACACCAAAGACCATTTGCCGGCCATCGGGGTCCGAGACGGCGAAGGCACCTTTTGCAAATAATGGCGTGGGGGAGGGCATGATATTCATGCCCTGGGCGGTCAAATGGGCTCTGTAAGTGGCCAGTTTGGCCTCATCCGCAAAGCGAAAGGCGCTGTAGGGTTGATCACCTGCAATGCCCGATCCCACGATCAATCGCCGGTCCTCGCCCTGTAATAGAATGCTGCCGTCGCCGAGGGATTTTTCCGCCATAGCGAAGGCATCCCGGTAGAAGCTGGCGGTTTTTGACGGATCAGCCGTATCCAAACGAATATGGTCCAGCTCAGCACCCCAAAGAGGATTGTTAATGGTCATGGATGTGTCTCCCAATACGCTTGCTGTACACTTGCGAAAGTTTAACACATTGCGGCCCACCTGCTAAACATCCGCT
>JAPKBD010000494.1 GCA_028824965.1 Alphaproteobacteria bacterium
CGATATCACGCGCCCCATGCAAACCTCATGGCCGCCATGAATAATGCGGGCTAACCGAATCCAACCATCGGTCCGCCTTCCAACCAATGCCTTCGATCAGACCAACCTGGCGAAAGCCCATTTTTTCATGAAACCGGATCGATGGCTGGTTGTCACTGTCGCCGACCACGGCAATCATCTGCCGATAACCCAATCCGGTGCAATCGTCGATAATCCGTTGCAGCAGGGGTTGGGCAATGCCTTGGCCGGCACGATCCGGATGCAGATATATGGTGTTTTCAACTGTGAAACGATAGGCGGGGCGGGTCCGGTAAGGGCCGGCATGGGCATAGCCGAGTACTTCGCCGTCCAAAATGGCAACCAGATATGGGTAACCTCTGGATAGAAAGCCATCCCGTCGCGCGGCTATTTCCGCAATATCAGGCGGCTCCAACTCCCAACTCGCCAGACCGTGGATGACATGATGGGCATAGATTTTCTGGATCGCCACCAAATCATCGTCTGTGACGGGGCGTATTTCCAAACCGGCTGGCAGGCTTTTGCTCAAGCCACCTGGCCTATGCGGGCTGCCTTGCCCCGCTTTATCGCGTGTTCGGCAACCGCCCTGCCAAAGGCCTGGAACAAGGCGCGATAAAAGGGGTGGTCCTCCGTGCGGAATTCCGCGTGCCATTGCACGCCAATGGAAAATGTCGACGATGCCGCGACACGCACGGCCTCGACCATACCGTCATCGGCAACGGCCTCAACCACTAAAGAGTCTGCCAGGCGGTCGATGCCTTGGGCATGCAGGGTGTTGACCATGACTTGCCCGGCACCATTGGCCAGGGATTGCAGGGTTCCACCCGGACTTAACGTAATGCGCTGGCGGGCGCCCATCTGCACCGCGATGGGCATCTGTCGGGGCCGGCGATGGTCGAAATGGTTCGGCTGCTCGTGCATATATTGATGCAGGCTGCCACCGAGAGCGACATTGATTTCCTGGATGCCGCGGCAAATCCCAAACAGCGGCACCTCGCGGGCCACGCAGGCACGGACGATTTCCAGCGCGACGCCATCACGGCGGGCATCAAGCAGGTTTTGGTCCCGCGCCTCACCCCCGCCATAGTGATGGGGATCTACGTTTGAGGCCCCACCCGTAAGGATAACCCCATCAATATTGTCCAACAAAGTATCTAAATCTGCACCACTGCCCAGCGCAGGCAAGGCCAGGGGCAGGGCGCCGCAGATGTCCCGAACAGCGGTGACAAAGCGATCCCCGATGCGATGATTGGCGTGATGTTCATCTTCATTGAAATTGCTGACAATGACGACGAGGCCGGTGGCGCGCTTTTCGTTGTTCTGAATGGTACTTTGCATAATGGATCGCTATCACGCCACCGTCTTGCACGCAAGAAAAACGGCCGGTTTTGAGACAGCGGAGCGCTTAAGCATTCAGGTGTGCCTATGCATTTAAGCGTGCCGCTTGGGCCATGACTTCAATCGCTTCGTCCTGATGGGCCCAGACGACCAAGCCTGTTGCACCCGAATCCTCCCACGGGCGATAGCGCTGTTTTATACGTGCAGGTGGTCCGACCAGTGATTTTTGGTCCACCCATTCATCTGGTACCGCTGCTGCCGCCTCTTCCTTATGGCCGGCCAGGAACAATTCCTGGAT
>JAPKBD010000495.1 GCA_028824965.1 Alphaproteobacteria bacterium
CCTGGCAAACGGCGCGATTTATGCCTGCGTCGCCCTGGCCGTTGTGATGATTTACCAGGCCATTGACCATTTCAATTTCGCCCAGGGCGAGATGGCGATGTTCTCCACCTTTATTGCCTGGCAGTTGCTGCAATGGGGCATACCGTTTTGGCTGGTCTTTCCCATCTGCGTGGTGGTGTCCTTCGCCGGCGGCGTGGTGATCGAACGGGTCATTTTCGGACCCATTCATAACGCGCCGGTGCTCAGCCACGTTATCGTATTCATTGCGCTGTTCTCAATCTTCAACTCATTGGCCGGGTTCATCTGGGAATTCACCATCAAGCCATTCCCCTCGCCCTTCCCCGAGGAGAAGATCATCGACACGAATATGATCTCCACGCATGAAATGGGGATGATCGCCGTCACTTTGTTCATGCTGACCCTGATCTATCTGTTCTTCCGCTTTACGCCCATTGGCCTGGCCATGCGGGCGGCGGCGGCAAATCCAGAATCCGCCCGCCTGGTGGGTATTTCGGTCAAATGGATGTTGTCTTTGGGTTGGGGCCTTGCAGCCGCGGTTGGTGCTGTCGCGGGTATGTTGATTGCACCTAAGGTTTATCTGGAACCTAACATGATGCTGGGCATTCTGCTGTATGGCTTTGCCGGTGCCGTGGTGGGCGGCCTAACGTCACCTGGGGGGGCTGTTGTGGGTGGTTTCCTGGTTGGTGTCGCAGAAAACCTGGCTGGTGAGTATCTGATCGGCAGTGAATTGAAATTGACCTTCGCGCTAATCATGATTGTCGGTGTATTGTTGGTGCGGCCGGCCGGCCTATTTGGCCGGATCGTCGTGAACAGGGTATAGAATTATGGTAGCTGACGTGGATATTGCCCGCAGGGTGATCCCAGAAAATTCCGCAAAACGACTTGCCATTGCGGGCATCCGTTTGCCGGTGTGGAGCGTTATCTGGATCTTCTTAGCTTTGATTGCGGCTGTTCTTTCACCCTTCTTCATGGAGGATTTTACGGTCTTTCAGATGACCCAGGCCTTGATCTTCGCCATTGCAATTTTGGGCCTAAATCTGTTGACCGGATTCAACGGCCAGTTCTCTTTGGGACATAGTGCATTTTTCGGCATAGGTGCCTACACCACGGCAATCATGATGTTTCATTGGGAAGTGGCCTTTTACTGGACCATCATACCGGCGGGCATTGTCTGTTTGGTCGCAGGTTTTCTTTTCGGGCTGCCCGCCTTGCGTCTGGAAGGTTTGTATTTGGCGTTAGCGACCTTTGCGCTTGCTACCGCCATGCCGCAAATTTTGAAATATTCTCATTTTGAAGAGATGACCGGCGGCGTGCAGGGCTTGGATTTGGACAAACCGGAATCTCCCATTGGGTTCCTGTCGGATGATCAATATCTCTATTTTGTTATCCTGTTGATCACAATAATTTTGTTCTGGTGCGCCTGGAATCTCGTGCGCGGGCGCACGGGGCGGGCCATGATCGCTATTCGTGACAACCCCATCGCAGCCCAGACTATGGGCATCAACAACGCCGTTTATAAATCCCTGACCTTTGGCGTCAGCGCCATGTTCACCGGCATTGCCGGCGCCTTGAGCGCCATCATCATTCAGTTTGTTGCCCCGGACAGTTTCACCTTTCTTTTGGCGGTGAC
>JAPKBD010000197.1 GCA_028824965.1 Alphaproteobacteria bacterium
GGTACTGTTGTGCCGAACCCACAGCAAAGCAGATTGCTGAATTCTAAATCAGAAAAATATCCAGCTTTGGCATGTTTTCAATGAAATGACGTCGTGAGGTCGCCATATGCCAAATCGTAGGCCTTGGGAGAAACCGACGCTTAGGCGATGCCGAGTTGACCCATGGCGAGGAATTTGTCCCGGCGATGCTGACGCGCGAAACCGCCGTCTTTGCCATCGAATTGTTCTAAGGCAGCGGCAATAGCATCACCCAGGGCTGCAATAGTCGCGGCTGGATTGCGATGAGCCCCGCCCAAATTTTCTTCAACCACCTGATCAATAACATCCAGTTTAACCAAATCCTGGGCCGTGACCTTCATAGCATCGGCGGCATCCTGGGATCGTTCAGATGAGCGCCACAGGATTGAGGCGCAGCCCTCGGGCGAGATCACTGCATAGACGGAATGTTCCAGCATGATCACCACATTGCCCGCTGCCAAAGCCACGGCGCCGCCAGAACCGCCTTCGCCCACAAGGCAAGCGATCAGGGGCACACGGATGTCGAGGCAGGTTTCAGTCGAGCGCGCAATCGCTTCCGCCTGGCCGCGTTCTTCGGCACCAATGCCAGGATAGGCACCTTGGGTATCGACCAAGGTGATGACGGGCAGGCCAAAACGATCCGCCAGACGCATCAAGCGGACTGCCTTGCGATAGCCTTCGGGCCGGGCCATGCCGAAGTTATGGCGCACCCGGCTTTGCATGTCAGTGCCTTTTTCGTGCCCGATAACCATGACGGAACGGCCGCGAAAGCGGCCAATGCCCCCCGTGATCGCTTTATCATCTGAATAGGCGCGGTCGCCTGCCAGGGGGGTAAAGCCCTCAATCAGGCCGGCAATATAGTCGTTGAACTGGGGCCGGTTCGGATGGCGGGCAACCTGCACCTTTTGCCATGGCGTCAACTTGCCATAGGTTTCCCGAAGCAATTCGTCAGCCTTGCGTTCAAGATGCTCAACCTCATCCCCAATATCAGCGCCGCCCTGCTGTTCGCCATCAAGCTGGCGCAGATCATGGATACGCGCCTCCAGCTCAGCAATGGGTTTTTCGAAATCGAGAAAGCTAATCATAGGGCGATATCAGTCCGGCCATTTTAGTCAGACCCCATTAATCCGACCACATCAGTCAGATAGGGGATGATGGTTGCTCACAAGTTCCTGCAATCGTTCCTGCAGGATATGGGTATAAATCTGTGTTGTCGAAATATCCGCATGGCCCAGCATCTGTTGCACGGCCCGCAAATCAGCGCCATTGGCCAATAGGTGCGAGGCAAAAGCGTGCCGCAGGGAATGGGGTGAAACTTTAGCGGGATCGATCTGCGCCTCCGCCGCCAATTCCTTGACCAACTGAGAAAACCGCTGCCGGGTCAAATGCCCGCCTTTTGAGCGGGAGGGGAACAGCCAGTTCGCATCCGCCGGTCGGCGCACAAACCGCGCGCGAACGCTGTCGTAGTCTTCCAAGGCCTTCAAGGCAGCTTCACTAAGCGGCACCATACGCTCCCGGCCGCCCTTACCCTTGACCACAACAAAGGCACGATCTGCCTGAATTGCCGGATAGGGCAGCATCAACAGCTCCGACACCCGAAGGCCGGTGGCGTAAAGCAGCTCCATCAACGCGACAAGGCGGATACCTTCCGGCCCTGTGTAAGTGCGCGCCGCTTTCAACAGCAGCTCAACCTCAACTTCCGTCAGGACTTTCGGCAGGGGACGAACCCTGCGCGGGCTGTCGATAGACGACGATGGATCATCCGACCGCATCCCTTCCGCATTGAGGAAGCGATAGAATTGCCGCAGGGCGGACAGGCGCCTGGCAGCTGTCGAGGGCGCCATACCCTCGCGCTCCAGATAGGCCAAATAGCTCCGAATATCATCGGATACCGCCTCAGCGATCGCGGAACCTTTGAATTCCGTGAAATGACGCAGGTCCCGGCCATAGGAATCCAGCGTATTTTGAGCTGCACCCCGTTCCACGGCCAGCATTTCGAGAAAATTATCGACGTATTGTAATGATTGGGACAACGCAACACTCACATTAAATTATGAAAAACAAAAAATTGTAACGAAATGCCTGCAACTAAAAGTCTAATGCCAACAGCCCTTCAAAGGCCACGGCACCGGCATCCTTAACCAAGCCAACACTTCCCAAGGCATCAACAACCCGGCCCAGGGTCAGGCTATCGCTCATTGCGGGGCCGCTATTGCCCAACAACAGCAATGAAAGCAGAACAACTTCACCCCGACGCCCGTCTGCCGCCGCACGCGCCAATCCAAGCAATAACGAAGGTGAGGCCTGTCGAATTTCCCGATCCGGTGCATCAAACAGCGGCAGCCAAAGCTGCTCCGATACGTCCCGACCCAGGGCCTCTAACAAGCCGAATAATCTCAAGGCCCGTTGGTACCTTTCCGCGCTGCTATTTGCAACCTCTCCCTGCCACCAGCCAGTCAAAACTTTTACCATAATGGCATCCAGTTCCTGGTCGGGCACATTATTTGCGGTCACATATAGCAAGGGCGCCAGGGCCAGCATAGCCGCTGTTGCATCCACCCGTCCGGCGCGGGCGGGTTCCACCACCGCCATCAACCAGGCCCGCGCAGCATCCCGCTCACCCGCTGCCAACAAGGCACGGCCCGCAGATGCGGCAAACCAAGCCAAATCAGCGTCTGCCCGGATCGCTTGCACCATAGGCAGGTTAACCCGTACAGAGGTCATATAGCGGCCACTGCGCCGTCCATTGCGCCACGCCGCCATAAGGGCCTTGGCGCGCCCCTCAACCTGGGCATCAATTTGCGCCACTTGAAACAAAATGGCTGCGGCCGATGGGCCCGGTTGACGTTCGGCAAGGGCAACGGCATCAGCGTTTTGCTCAGCGGAAAAAGGAATCGAGGCATAAACCCGCCGCAGAACGTCTGTTGTTAAGGTACCCATGGCCTCTGCCCGCTCTGCCGCTTCCAGGCGCATGGCGCGCGGTGCATTGGGTGAGGTCGCAATGGCGCGGAGGACAACCGGCGTGGCATTCTTGAGGGTACTGGCAGGGATCGCCCGTCGCGCCGCCCGCAGCATGGCCAGATGCAGGGGTTGGGCATGGGCGATATTGTCCACCGGCTCCGCCTCCCCACTATTCAGACCCGCCAGCAGGGTGAAATAGGCCTCATCCTCGACGCCATTTTCGTATAACAGCTGCTCGTACAATTCGACCTGGGCCGACTGGCCGTCAAGGGCCAGGCAAAAGGCCATGATCATTTGCCAGATGGTTTCGCCCCCCGCCAGGCCCAGTCGGTTACGAACCATGCGACAGGCTTGGCGCACATTGCCTGCCAACAGCTCCGCCTCCACCCGAACCCGGTCGTAGATCCCCTTGTCTGCGCTACGCGGTACAAATTTCAAAAGATTTGCCACCGCCGCATAATCACCGGATGCCGCCAGCAGCTCTATGCGCAAAGCGGCCAGGGCACTGCCGTCGTCGTCAGCATCAGCATCTGTGCGGGTATCGGCATGGATATCAGTCGGGGCATCGTTGCCATTACTTTGGGGCGGCACACTCTCGGGCGGCACTGCGACAGAAAGCAATAACCGCCGGCGCAATGATTGCATGACGGGCGAGACCGTGCTCACCGGCAGGCCCGGCATCAACCGTGTAACCAAGGGTAGCGAGGTGCCGGCCCACATATCGTTGCCAAAGCCGCCCTCCGCCCTGTTCAACAGGCCAATCGCCGAGACTTTCGCCTGGCCCAAGGGCTTTACCTGGATGCCCGCGCCGCTCGCCGCACTTTGTGTTGTTCTCTCTGACGCGAGGGGGCTGTTGCCGGTTGCGGTCTGTTCCGCCTGACCCGTTTTTGGAGCGCGCAATTGCCGCGGTGCCTGAATGGGTGCCTGGACCGGTGCCTGGGTTAGCGCGCTTTTACCACGTGCATCCAATTGTTCGCCGGTCAGGGGTTGGCCGGTCTTTGGGTCCAATCGCAATTGCAGATTTTTCGCGGGCGCTGTGAAATTCGGCTTTTGCGGCGTATCAACGTCCGTGTTGGGCCGGGTGATGATACGCGGCCCCTTGCTGGCCGGGGCCGGACCTACGGTTACGCTGGGAAGCTCGTCTGCTTCTTTTTGGGCGACATCCTTTTGCACGACAATATTTTGCGCCACACGCAGATCAGCAGACATGGCCTGGGTTGCGAACCCAAATTGGGCGGCAAAAAACACAAAGGCTGCTGTTCGAAGCATCAGGCGAAGCACTGAACGTCCCAACGGATGGCCCACCGGATAAATTTTATCGCGGAAAGCGGTCATCGGATAGAACCTTTTGCACAGGTGCGCTTGGCGCTGGAATTTCCCACATGGCCAAAAACGCCATGCCCCCACCGACCACCAGGATCAGCACTGCAGCAATTGTAAGGGATAAGTTTTTCATCAGAAATTGTAATCTTGTTCGACTGTTATGCACTATTCTTTCGTTCAACCGGTCAATGACGACAGCGGCCTAGATATTTGCTAAACTGCAATTGTGGCAGAAGTTAGTCGAACAATGCGCCGCGCCTGGCAGTCAGTAAAATCTGCTGCCAATCTATATAGTGCTGAACAACCTTGCAACGGGACCAAACAAGCGTGCCTCAAAATAATGGACTATTCCCTATCCGGGTCCCATGTTCCCTATATTCACGCGAGAGACAATGTTCACACAAGAGACCATGGTCACGAGAGATTTTGGTGAAGACACCCCAAGCCGTTAAAAGACCCGTGAAAGCGTCATGAGCGAAAATATCGTCCCGGTTCTGGACCGCAGCATTGTCCTGGTCGGCCTGATGGGTGCCGGAAAATCATCCGTGGGCCGACGCCTGGCTAAGCGCCTGGGGTTAAGTTTTTTCGATGCGGATCATGAGATCGAGGCCGCGGCAGGGTGCAGTATCGACGAAATTTTCAGCCGTCATGGCGAAGAGGCCTTTCGCACCGGTGAACGCCAGGTCATTGCCCGCCTGTTAAAGGGCGAACCGCATATTCTGGCCACGGGCGGCGGCGCCTTCATGGACCCCGAAACCAGGGCTGCTATCGCAGAAAACGGCATTTCGGTCTGGTTAAAAGCAGACTTGCATATTCTGGTGGAGCGGGTGCTTCGCCGCGATAACCGACCCTTGTTGAAACAGGGAGACCCGGAACAAATTCTGCGTAATCTGATGGCTGAAAGAGACCCCATCTACGCCTTGGCCAATATCACAGTCACCACCGGGGTGGGGCCGCACGAAGAAGTGGTGGAAGAGATCGTCAAAGCTGTGCGCCAGTATACGACAGCAAACCGGAAACCCGGTGGGAAGGCTGGGTTATGATGGCGGGCAGCCCGGAACAAGCATTGGAACAAACAACGGTCAGGGTTGATCTGGCCGAACGGTCCTATGACATCATTATTGGTGAAAATTTACTGCTAGAGGCCGGTACTTATTTAGCGCCAGTTCTGGCGCGGCCAAGGGTGGCCATAATCACGGATGCCACAGTTGCCGCCCTGCATCTGACACATTTGCAAGAATCGCTGGATGCTGTTGGCATAGAAAACGACGCAATCATCATCCCGGCGGGGGAAGGCAGCAAGAACTTTACCCAGCTACAAGCCGTGCTGGATCAATTGTTGGCGTTGCGCATTGAACGCCGGGACACGATCATCGCCCTTGGTGGTGGGGTGGTCGGCGATCTGGCCGGTTTTGCCGCAGCAATTTTGCGTCGTGGGGTCGATTTCATACAAATCCCAACGACGCTGTTATCCCAGGTCGACAGCTCTGTCGGGGGTAAAACAGCCGTCAATGTCAGCCAGGGTAAAAACCTGGTCGGGGCATTTTATCAACCGCGTTTGGTGCTGGCCGACGTCACCGCACTGTCTACCCTGCCGGCGCGGGAATTGCGGGCCGGTTATGGCGAAGTGGTGAAGTACGGCCTGATCGATGACTTTGCCTTTTTTGAATGGCTGGAAATGAATGGTGCCCAGATGCTGGCCGCCGCACCCGCCTCGCCCGCCGTCCTTGCCCAGGCGGTGGCCGTATCCTGCCGCTCCAAAGCTGCGATCGTTGCCCGCGACGAACGGGAAACCGGTGATCGGGCCCTGCTGAATCTGGGCCATACCTTTGCCCACGCCTTGGAGGCGGAGGGTGGTTATGATGGCCGCATCCTGCATGGAGAGGCCGTATCCATCGGTTTGAACATGGCCTTTACACTGTCCAGCCAGCTCGGCCTGTGCCCCAGCCAGGACAGCGCCCGGGTTTGCCGTCATTTAGCGCAGATGGGATTGCCGACAGATCCAAGTCAGGTCGGGCTGTCCGGTCTGACAGCGGATGTCATGCTGGAACATATGCGTCAGGACAAGAAAGTATCGGACGGCCAATTGACCTTTATTCTGGCAAAGGGCATCGGGCAATCCTTTATCACCCGCGACGTCCCAGAAGATGCGGTCAAAGAAATGTTAGACAATGCGCTCTCTACACAACCTAACTTGCAAAAGTCGTAAAGGATTAAACGCGCCATGGATGGCGAACTGCTGTTTTCCATAGTCGGAGTTTTGGTACTATTAGTGCTGTCAGCGTTCTTTTCCGGCACAGAAACCGCCCTCACGGCCGTTTCGAAGGCGCGTATGCATCAGCTGGAACGTCGGGGTCTGCGCCGGGCCGGTCGGGTAAACCGCCTGATCGCCAATCCAGGCCGCCTGATCGGCGCTGTCTTGTTGGGCAATAACCTGGTCAATATCCTGGCCTCTGCCCTGGCGACGTCCATCATGATCGCCATGTTTGGCAAAGTGGGCGTGGCCTATGCCACCGCATTGATGACGGCACTGGTGGTGATCTTCGCCGAAGTTCTACCAAAAACCTATGCCCTGAACCGGTCCGACCGCACCGCCCTGGCCACAGCCCCGATTATTGGCCCTATTGTTCTGCTCCTTGGGCCGATGGCGGATATGATCCAAAAAATTGTCCAGGCTGTTTTGCGCCTTTTCGGCATTCGCATGCACGACACAGACGAAACAGATGACGCCGCAGAGGAATTACGCGGCGCCCTGGCCCTGCATGCCCGGGACGGCGCCATGATCAAAAGCGATCGGGACATGCTGGATGGTATTCTTGATCTCTCGGATGTTGATGTCTCTGAAATCATGGTGCATCGGAAGAATATGTTCATTTTGGATGCAACCCAGCCCGCACATGAGATCGCAGCCGCCCTGCTGGCCACCCCGTACAGCCGTGTGCCCTTATGGCGCGATGACATGGACAATATCGTCGGCGTTCTCCATGCCAAGGATTTGCTGCGCGCTATTAGTTTGACACAAGGTAATGGACAAAATGGCAATGGACAAAATAGCAATGCGCAAAACCGTGCTGGCGGCATTGCTGCCCCTACCATAAAAAACCTCTGGCGGGAGCCATGGTTTGTGCCCGAGACGACAAGCCTGATCGAACAGCTGGATGCATTCCGCGAACGCCGGGAACATTTCGCCCTGGTGGTGGACGAATATGGCGCGCTGATGGGCCTCGTCACGCTGGAAGATATTCTGGAAGAAATCGTCGGCGACATCAGTGATGAGCACGATGTCAGCCGCTCCAGCGCAGTTCGGCGTGAGGCAGGCGGCACCTATATGACCGACGGCGTGGTCACAGTGCGCGACCTGAACCGGGACTTTGAGTGGGACTTGCCAGAAGACGATGCCGCGACCATCGCCGGTCTGGTCATTCGCCTAGCCCGACGCATACCAGATGTGGGCGAGCGTTTCAGTCTTGATGGTTTCAACTTCGAAGTGGTGCGCCGTATGCGCAATCAAGTGACGGCCGTGCGGATTAAACCGCCGCGTGAAAAGACCAATCAGGAATCGCCCGAATAGGCCAACACTAGCAGGTTGCTGAAAAACTCCCCCATCATCTCTCATTCTATGATTCAATCAAT
>JAPKBD010000496.1 GCA_028824965.1 Alphaproteobacteria bacterium
TTGGCTTCGATTTAAGCGTTGTCTGGGAAATGTCGGATGAGTAATATGAACTCAGAGCCTCTGCGCCCCATAACGGACCGCGAAGTTGCCGATTTCGATCGCAACGGCGCGGTATTGTTAAAGGGTCTGTTCGATCTGGAATGGATCGAACAGCTGGCAGTGGCCGTGGATGATGACAAGAAATCGCCGGGGCCCATGGTGCGGTACAACACACCGCCTGGGGGCACCGGCGAATTTTTTGTGGATTTCCAGCTTTGGCAACGCTTTGAAGGTGCCCGGCGCTTTGCGCTCGAGGGTCCAGGTGGTGCCATTGCCGCCCGTATGATGGGCGCCCGCACGATCACCTATTATCATGATCATCTACTGGTGAAAGAGCCCGGAACGGCGGAAAAAACGCCCTGGCATCATGATCAGCCCTATTATCCCATTGACGGCTGGATGGTCGGGTCCATATGGTTGCCCCTTGACCCGGTGCCAAAAGACATTTGCGTTGAATATATCGCCGGCTCCCACAAGTGGGACCGTTGGTTCGCACCGCAATTCTTTAAATCCGGCACGCCGGAGCTACACGTTCAAGACCCACGCTTTGAAACACCCCCCGATTTTGAGTCGCAGCGCGATGATTACGAGTTGTTGTCGTGGGAGCTGGAACCTGGCGATTGCATATTCTTCCACGGCCTGACCGTACATGGTGCCACGGGTAATCCGTCATCAACAGAGCGCAGGCGAGCCTATGCCACCCGTTGGTTGGGCGAAGATACCCGCTATACCGTTCGTGCGGGCCAGACATCACCGCCCCTTGAAGGCCACGGCCTATTGCCTGGCGACGCCATGGAATGCGAGATGTTTCCCAGGGTCTGGCCGCGAAGTTAGAATTTATCTCAATTGTTGGATGACGGCGCAGCTTCCCTGGATTACGGGGTCGATGCCCGGTAATGACAAAGAAACGTCTATGAATGGCTAAAAAAACTAAATCTGTCATTGCCGGGCTTCGACCCGGCAATCCAGAAGTGTCTGATGCAGCCTATCCATTAAGGCCCTTCGTAACGCTCGACCACCTGATCTATGGCACCGAAAATGGTGTCGCCGTTTTCGTCAGGCATTTCAATATGGATGTGACCGCCAAACGCCATGAAGGGCGTTACTTCGGGCAGGAGGTTACTATCTTGGCCAAACTCAAAGTCGATAACCCAAATCTCCTGAAAGCTGTCGAATGCTGAAAGGATCGAGGCCAAAGGCGGTGGTTCAAGTGCGTTTGTAATCGGGCCCTCAAGTAGGGCATTCATACGACCCCCATAAGTTTTTGGATCACGGGGTGACCGGTTGACGTGAGTATCCTCTCGTCGAACGCACGTTCCAGGAGTTCAACATAACTGTCTTCGGGAAGGAGAGGCTCTTCAAACGAGCCAATCGCAATTTTTGCTTCATAGCAGCTCATGGTCATGTTGCTCTGGAGGCGGATCCATTCTTCCTGCGCGAGAAGGGCCGCCAAATAAGCCGATTCGTTCCAACTATTCGGCTTGGCGCCAGGTTTGCCTGTCTTGATCGGCCATAACCCGATTACAGAATCTCGAGTAACATATCTCCGTCATCCGCGCGGTTATCGGCACTCGATGCTCTCGAGTCGTTTTGGTG
>JAPKBD010000198.1 GCA_028824965.1 Alphaproteobacteria bacterium
TCTCGTTATCTGCCGTCTCAGACCCCTCGACCGATGCCACCATCTGGCTGGTCCGCTATGATCAACGCCGGGACGTGCCCATTGAACGGGGTGAGAACGCCGGCAATAATTTGGTCTATCACAACGTCGTCCGGGAGATGCGCCCTCTGGGTCAATGGCATGGCCAGGCTCTGAAAATGAGTTTGAGCCGCGAAATGCTGTCGGAAGGCGGCCGTGACGGGTGCGCCATCATCGTTCAAAAGGGATCTGTGGGTCCCATATTGGCCGCAGCGCGGATTACCTTTTAGGCATCACCCTTTAATATTTTGTCTCTGTAATCACGCCCGGTAATGGTGCCACCAGCATCGGCGACACGTTTCAGATCACGTTCGGGCAGAACATCCTGCATATCATCGATACGCTTCCAGGCAGCTAACGGTGCCGGTCGGTCCTTGCGCGGCACATAATTGGAGGTTTCAATCCGGCTATAGCGATGGACATAGCGCGGGCAGTTAACGAAAACCCGCGCCACGGCAATACGCACCAGCAATTGCGCCTCTGGATAATCCGCCAATAACGGATCATCATGGTGCACCGTTGCCGTACCCTCCAGACGCAAACGATGGGGTGTCTCAAAATCAATGAACAGCAATCCCAGCTTGGCATTATCCGTAATGTTGCCCATGGAATAGTACATGCCATTGCCATCGTAACTGGGAAATATCACCTCGCCCTCATTCAACACGCGGACAAAGCCCGGCTCACCACCTTTGTAGGATACCGTTGGCTGTCCATCGGGGGTTACGCTGGCCAGAAAAAACATATCCCGGCTTTCTATAAAGGCCTGATCCGCTTTGCCGACCCTATCGTGAACCGCAACTTTTTCAATCCGGTCCGCCAAAGCCCGTGTGCCGAAACGATCCTGCAGAGACCGATGCGCCGCACCAAAAAAGTCATCCATAGACTTAACCCTCCAAATTAATTCCCGTCTTATGATATCAAACCCAATCGAAAATGTAGGATTATATGGATGCAAGCCCGATTTCCTAATGTTAGGTTGATCGTAATGTTTTAAAACTACCATTCCGCAATATTGAAACTACAAAACGTTGCCTAGCGGAACCAAAAATCACTGAAATATGATATGACCGAATTCGGCGCGGAAAATATGCAGAAAGCGCTCTCTGCCCTTCGACATCTTTCAGATGGTGAGGGGGATTTCTACGCGTCCGCAGCCCGTATTTTGGGTCAAACCCTCGACTGCGAAGCGGTCCTCGTTTTGCCGCACGCAGACACATCCAAAACCGCAATTGCCGTTTATGGCGCAGGCGATGAGCATTCGGAGGCGCGCACCTCGACGATTGCGGCGGTCTGGGAACTGATCGCGCACAACGATGCGAAGACAGAAGAATTTCGGAGTATTCTAGATATCCCGGGCCTGAACGGCATACATGCACTGGCCTGTCCCTGTCTTGATATTGACGGCAGAATGAAGGGCTATTTGGTCGCGCTGACCGAAACAGCGATAATCGAGGGCGGTTTTGCAGAGACGTACATCGCGCTCATATCACAGCGCATCGGCAGTAAACTCAGCCGCCAGATTAATCAGAAATACCTACAAAGCAGCGAAGATAATTTTCGCCAATTGATCGAAAATATGTCCGCCGGATTTTATGTCCATGATGACCAGCGGCCCTTATTCATCAATCGCGCCATGAGCGATATGTATGGCTATAGCGGGCCGGAAGAGTTGATGGCCATCGGTGATTTAAAAGTTTTATGGTCGCCACGGGAAGCTGATCGTATTCAAAGATTGGCCGACAGCCGGAAAAGCAACGTAGCTGCCCCGCACGTCTATGAATGCGAGGGGATCAAAAAAGACGGCAGCCAAATTTGGATACGCGTCACATCGCAAACAATTCAATGGCAAGGCAAGACGCTGGTCAGCGGCACCATCCACGACATCACCGACGAAAGGGCCTCAGAGGAAGTCTTGCTGGAGAGCAATAAATGGTTTCGCCAAGTGGTGGAATTTTCTCCCGCAGGTATCGCATTCAAGGATGTTCATGGCCGCTATCTTTTGGTCAACCACCGCTACCGCGAGCAATTTGATCTTGGTGATCGTGATATTGTCGGTAAAACCATATTTGATCTGGTCCCAAAATCAGAGGCGGCGTTTTCCACAAGTGGGGACCAGGCGGCACTGAACGCGTCAACTTCGGTCGCACGGCCAAATCAACATACTCGTCCCGATGGCACGGTAGCGGATTACGAAACCACAAAATTTTTGATTGCCGATCATCACGACCAACCCCTGGGCATCGGCGTGATGGTGGTGGACGTCACGGCACATAAGCAAGCTGCAACCGAACTGATTGAAAAATCGCGCGTTCTGGAAGCCATATTGGAAGCCGCGCCCGCAATGATCTCTTATCGGGATAACCAGGGGCGGTATAAATTCGTCAATCAACCTGCCGCAGCCGTTCACGGCCTGACGCCTGTCGATATGATGGGCAAAACCCGGATTGAATTATTTGGCGAAAGCCCAACACAGAACGATTTTGATGACGCCTTAAAATTGGCCCATGCCGGCCAGGCCACTTTCGACTTTGAAATGCCCTCCAAGCGATATTCCGGCAAAGCCTTTTCATTCAGTTTCGTGCCGGTATTTGATAATGGTGGGGACAATATTGGTATCGTCACAACCGTCCTGGACATAACGGAACGCAAACGCGCCGAAACCATATTGCAAAAAAACGAACGCGCATTGTCAGAGGCCCTGCGAATTGGATTGATGGGCCATTGGCGCCTGTATCCCGATACCGGCAAAGTCGAAATATCTGATCAGGTTTATCGCATACACGGGTTCTCAGAGGACGATAAAAAGCGAAGCGCCGCGAGACTGCAAGAAGCAATTTACCCGGATGATCGTGAGGAGTTGAAAAAAGTCTGGGCGCGCACCCTGATCGATGATGAGCCCTATCGTTTCAGCTATCGTACGACGCGTCCCGATGGCGAACTTCGCTTTATGGCAGGAGAAGCGCGACCGGAGTATGACGAGAACGGCAAAATTGTATCCATCTTCGGGGTGACCCAGGACATCACGGACCGTCATAAAATCGAAAATGATTTGCGTGATAGTCAGACGCGGCTGGCGGATTTCGCTGATGCCAGCGCCGATTTGTTTTGGCAAACCGATGCCGAACTTCGCTATTCCTATTTCTCCGAGTCCCTGGAAGAGAATGTTCCCCTAAAAATCACGGAAACACTTGGCAGGCACGTAGAAGACAGCATCGCGCCTTCTTTCAAGGCGATGGATCCGTGGCAATTTATCATGGGTCAATTTCAGTCCCGGCAACCATTTCGCGACGTTGTGTTTCAGCGCCAGGGTGCCAAGGACGATGAAAGCGTGTGGCTTCGGACTTCCGCCAAGCCCTATTTTGACGAACATGGTGTGTTCGGAGGATTTCGCGGCACCTCGACAAACATTACGGAACATCGCGCCTTGGAGGAACAGCTTATCCAGGCACAAAAGATGGAAACCGTCGGCCAATTGACCGGCGGTGTGGCCCATGATTTCAACAATCTGTTGGCAGTCATTCTGGGCAATGCGGAAATGTTAGCGGAAAATTTCCTCCATACGAACGGCCAGGAACAACCCGCGTTTGAAGGTCAAAATAACATTGACGCGGTTTTGCGGGCAGCGCATCGCGGCGCGGAATTGACCCAGCAATTATTGGCATTTTCCCGCAAACAAACCCTGGCGCCTAAGGTCGTGCAGCTGGACCAGCAGATTTTTGGTATGATCACAATCCTGCAGCGAAGTATAGGTGCCGCGATCAACATCGAAACCAGCGGCAGCGCCGGTCTTTGGCCTTGTTATGTCGATCCGGGCCAGGTTGAGAACGTCATGTTGAACCTGGCAATCAATGCCCGTGACGCAATGCCAAACGGTGGCAAATTGAGCATCGAAACAGCCAATACAAGCCTTAACGACGACTATGCCGCCGCCCAAACAGACCTGAAACCCGGCGAATACGTCACTTTGTCCGTTACCGACACCGGCACAGGCATGACACCTGAAGTAAAAAGCCGGGTTTTTGAGCCTTTCTTCACGACCAAGGGTCAAGGCAAGGGAACCGGCCTTGGCTTGAGCATGGTTTTCGGCTTTGCCAAGCAATCCAATGGTCACGTTACAATTTACAGCGAGGTCGGCCACGGCACGACCATAAAGCTGTATCTGCCCCGGTCTGTTGTGGCGACAGACCAGGCGAACAAAACCATAGCCGAGGAAAGCCCTGTACCTGAGGCCCGGGGCGAATGCATTTTGGTGGTGGAGGACGACGCAGACGTGCGCACCCTGTCCGTCGCTTTGTTGGCATCTTTGGGCTATCAGGTTTTGGAGGCCCCGGATGCCGCCGTGGCCATAAGTGTGCTGAAGCGGGAGCGGCATATCGACTTGCTCCTCACCGACGTCATATTGCCAAACGGTGTCAATGGCGACGCAATTGCCCGGCAGGCACCGCTATATCATCCGAACATCAAACACATGTATATGTCCGGCTATACCCAGGATGCCCTGGTGCACCAAGGGCGTCTGGATGACGGTGTTATCTTGCTGCAAAAGCCATTCCGCAAAGCAGACCTGGCCCAAAAGCTACGGGACGCTATCGACGGCTAATATTTAGGTGCCGTGGTATTAAACGACGACCCTTTCAAAGATCCCCAAAACAGCGGCCTGGGTGGCCCACAAGCGTTGCTCCAACTGCGACAGGTCTGATGCCCCGGTAATCCGCAGAGCCGCGTTCACCATGCCCCGCGGCGCCGTCGCGGGATCAAATTCACCATCGACGGCAATTCGAAACAACGCCATCAAATCACGGTACAGGCCCGATGCCTCGACCAGTTCATCACATTCGGCCCGGGGCAGACAGCCCAGCTGGGCCAAATTCGACAACGCCTTGCACGTGTTGGGGTGGAGGAGCCCCAGTGGTTCTAACGTATCTGCCGCATGTATCAATTGCAGGAACTGCGTGATGAATTCAATATCCAGCAACCCGCCGCGAACCATTTTCAGATCCCATGGATTTCGGCTGCCGGGTCCGGCCTGGGTTACCAGACGCTGACGCATGGCAATGACATCCTTTGCCGTGGCAGTGCGGTCGCGGTCGCGGATTAGCACCTCGGCAATCGTATCGCGCACTCGGTCTGCCAATGCGCCATCGCCGGCGATGACCCGTGCCCGCGTCAGTGCCATATGTTCCCAGGTCCAGGCCTCGTTCCGTTGATAGTCGCCAAAGCCGTCAAAGCGGGTCGCGACGGGGCCTGAATTGCCCGACGGCCGCAGGCGCATGTCCACCTCATATAATTTCCCCTCGGCGGTGGGTACGGTCAGGGCGTTGATCAGGCGTTGGCTGAAGCGGGTGTAATATTGTTGTGCCGGCAATGACCGCGCACCGTCCGAGGCGCTATCAACGTCAGGGTAGTCATAGATGAATATCAGATCCAGGTCAGACTCCCCCGTCATCTCCCGGCTGCCCAATTTACCCATGGCCAGAACCACCATAGCACCGCCTTTCAGAACGCCATGGCGCTCCCCAACCGCGAATGCGTCTGCTACTTTAGGAAGCAGTGCGGCCACCGCGGCTTCCGCCACATCCGCATAGCCAGCCCCCGATCGATCCGCATCGATCGTTGTGCCCAGAACCTGCACACCGATCTGGAATTTCCGCTCTTTCACCCGGCGGCGGGTCAGGTCAAGCACGTCCTGATAATCGACCGCCCGGTCCAGATCATCGGCAAATTGCTGATGCAGAGCCGCTAACTGAGGCGGCGCTGCAAGAAATTCCGGCGATGTCATGGCATCCACCACATTGGAATTTTCCGCCAGATAGTTCGCCAGGTGAGGCGCACTCCCCATAATCTCGGCCAATAGCTCGAGCAGGTTCGGGCGCGCCGTCAGCATGGAAAACAACTGCACGCCCGCAGGCAGGTTGGATAGAAACCTGTCAAACCGGGCCAGGGTCGCATTAGGGTTGGCGGTATCGGCCATCGCCCCCAACAGCGCCGGCAACAAGGTTGTCAGCAATTCCCGCGCCCGTGTGGACCGCAGGGCCCGATAGCGGCCATGGTGCCAACCGCGTATGGTGGCGGAAATCCCCTGCACCCCCTCAAACCCCAAAGCTGTCAGTTGATCCAAGGTTTCGGGATCATCATCGGTACCGGAAAATAGAAAACTGCCCGTGGTGGTTGGTGTGGGCGCATCATCAAACAACAAGCCGTGATGATGATGAACCCGGTCAAGATGGCCCAACAACACCCCGCGAAACCTCGTTGCAGCAATTGCCGGTGGCGTGTCCGAATTCGGGGGGTCCGCAAGCCCCATGAAACAGGCCAGGTGGGCCACGCCCTCGGGGGTTTTTGGCATGATCTGGGTTTGCTCATCACCAATCATTTGCAGGCGATGCTCCAACTGACGCAGAAAATCATAAGCGGCAATCATCTCATCTGCCACGACGTCGTCGATCCAGCCTCCCGATGCCAGCGCGCGCAGGGCATCACAAGTTGCCGACACGCGTAGTTCAGGCTGCCTACCCCCCGCGATCAATTGTTGGGTCTGGGCAAAAAATTCGATGTCCCGGATACCGCCCCGACCCAGTTTGATATTATGGCCTTCGACAACGATCTCAGCCTTACCCGCACCCGCATGGTTGTGGATTTTCCGCATGATGGCATGGACATCGGCAATCGCGGCATAGTCCAGATTGCGACGCCAGATGAAGGGTTGCAGACCTGCCAGATAAGCAGCGCCCAAGGCCAGGTCGCCGGCCACCGGCCGGGCCTTAATCATGGCGGCGCGTTCCCAATTCTGACCCAGGCTTTCATAATATTGTTCCGCTGCGCGCATAGAAACCACCGCAGGCGTGACGCCAGGGTCCGGGCGCAGGCGCAGGTCCACACGCAGGACATAGCCGTCGCGGGTTGGTTCCTGCAACATTTTGACCAAAGATTGCACCATGCGAATGAAACAATCCTGGGCCCATCGTTTGCCAATATAGGGCGTTGCTTCATCATCATACAAAATGATCAAATCCACATCGGATGAGTAATTCAGCTCATCAGCGCCCAACTTTCCCATACCCAGGACCACAAGGCCACTGCCGGTTTCGGGTTGCGCAAGATCGGGCAGCGCCAGATCACCCCGCTGGGCAGCCTGTCGTAACAGCCAGTTGACGGCACCGCTTATCGCCGCATCCGCGAACCGGGACAGGGCGTTTGTGACCTGAGCCAAATCCCAGACACCACCGACATCCGCCAACGCAACGAGGAGGGCCACACGGCGGCGGCTGAGGCGCAGGTGCGCCATGGCAGCATCCATATCCCCAGGATCATTAGCACCATTGGCATCATTCAGGCCCTGGGCCAGGGCCACCAATAATTGTTCCAGATTATCTTCCGGTGTGGCCGCAAAATATTGCGGCAGATAACCAGCGTCAGATAACGCCAACCGGCCCAAGAATGGACTGTTGCCAAAGATCGCTGACAATAGATCAACTGCGGATTGATCATTTAGCAGAGCGGCCAACGCCTCACCGTTATCGGCAGTCTGTCGCAGATCATCCAAAACCGAGGCCGCCCGTTGTCCATCAAAGGCAGTCGTCGGAATGAGATCATGATATGGGTAACCCGGTCGCGGCATCGCTATCGCACATCAAAAATGGAACATCAGAAAATCATCCTAATCCTATATAATTCCCGCCTAAGGGGATAGGTTCTCGTATGTGCGCATTACAAAGGTTTTCAGGTTACAGCGCGTGCTTTGATCTCCAACCTTTTTACAGCACGAAGAATATCGCCCTCGCCAAACAGAGGTGGCTCGGGAAAACTGCACAGTTGAGATAAGTGGATTTTCGGCCTGTA
>JAPKBD010000199.1 GCA_028824965.1 Alphaproteobacteria bacterium
CGGAACTAATCCACATTGGCCAGTGCGTCATGGGCCAATGTGGATTAGTTCCGTCGCACCTGTGCCAATAGTGTGAACACCCAGCAAGCTATGGTCTTCACGATGAAAGATTAGCTTTAGTAGGCCTGTGTCGTCGCCCAGAATTTGCCCCCGCGCTATTTCCCGAAACCGGGCGATGCCCACTTCATAGGGAATTTTCTTGGCGGTCAGTTCGTGCTCGGCCTCGCCAACCATGGAAATTTCAGGGATCGAGTAAATGCCGACGGGGAAGTTTGTCGGCATGGGACCGACCTTGACGCCAAACGCGTTGCAGGCGGCAAGGCGGCCCTGCTCGGACGACGTGGCGGCGAGAGCCGGGAAGCCAATGACATCGCCAGCGGCGAAGATGTGCTTTTGTTCGGTGCGGAATGTCGCATCGACGGTCATCCGCCCACGGTCATCCGCTTTCAATTTTGCGGCCTTGAGGTTGAGTTTATCCGTATTGCCGGCCCGGCCGGCGCAAATCAGGGCCAGGTCAGCGACCAGCCGTTTCCCCGATTCTAATGAAACCACGACCCGACCGCGCGCATTGTCGCGGGTTTCAACCTTGGCCACAGTTTTGCCGAGACGAAATACCACGTTGATGTCGCGCATCTGGTGGACCAGTTCATCCACAATCTCGCGGTCCAAAAATTCCAGCGGGGTCGATCGGCCATCCACCACCGTAACCTCAACTCCCATTAAGGCGAACATCGAGGCATACTCGATACCAACAACACCGCAACCGATGACCACCATGGAATGGGGCATTTCGGTCAGGGAGAAGATTTCATCCGAGGTGATGACCCGTTCGCCATCAAGCTCTGTATTCGCGGGCGTGGACGGCCTGGTGCCGACTGAAACCATGATATTGGCTGCCGTCGCCTTGCGTTCACCTTGGGAAGGTTTGATGAGCAATTCGTGGGGGGTGGAGAATGACGCTGTCCCGACGATCACATCGACGTTGTTACGGCCCAACTGGGCGTCTTGCACGCTTTCCTCACTTTGAACGATATTGCCGACCCGTTCAAATAACTGGCTCGCGGTAACTGCCTTTTGATTAACACCATCACCTTCGCCATCGCTGGCCCGGCGGCGCATGTCGGAGGCGCGACGGCCACCGCGTCCAAATGTCAGGACGGCTTCGCGGAAGGTTTTCGATGGAATGGTGCCTGTGTACAGGCTGACGCCGCCAACGACATTTTCCTGTTCGACGATGGCCACACGCTTGCCGAGCTTGGCGCTTTGTACGGCCGCCCGCTGGCCTGCCGGCCCACTGCCGATGCAGATCAAGTCATAATCATATTTCGCCATGGCGCACTGGTCCCTCAAAATCCGGTAGAATACTGGATTATCAGTACTTTTTAATGGTTAACATTACGACAACATTACGCCAGCGGATCGATACCAACCTGAACGTCAAATGAACACGCACCTCAGCTTTGGTTCAGGCACGAAAGGGCAATATGGCTGCATCAATTACGGATCAACCGAAAGGAATGCACCATGAAAAAGCAAATTTTAGCCGCCTTGGCAGCCATAATCACAGTTGGCATCGTCGTAGGGGCCGCCGCACCGGGGTTCGCCCAAGGTCGTAGTGATAAAGAACATAAAAGTCATAAAAGGGATCGCGCAGAACAGCACACTGAGCGCCAGGCCCATCAGGATAGAGACGGCGAACGGCACTTCAGGCGCAACTTTGAACCAAAGATCATTTTCAAGCTATTAGACCGTGACGGCAGATTAAGTTTTGGCATCCAAACCGCCAAGCATACCCATAAGCGTAAGCAGCACAATTATTTAGCTCCAAAACGGCATCGGGCCGACGACCGAAACTACCGCCAATGGCGCAAAGCACAGCTGCGCAAGTCCCGTCATCAAGCCCGTCATCAAGCCCGTCATCAGGCCCGCCAGGACCACCCCAAGGCCCATCGGGGGCATCGTCATAATCGATACAATCGTTATGACCGCCAAGACCGCTATAGCCGCTATGACCGGCGTTGGAATGGCAGGCACCAACGTCACGGTTAGTCTTAATCGCCGCGCAACTGCCGCTCCAGGAACTGCCTAACAGCGTCCTGGGCGGCATTGTGGGCGGCGGGGTTATAGCCCCAGGTAACACCGCGCGCGGGGTTCTTCTCCCGGTTCTCAACCTCCCTCCGATAGCGGGCGGGGCCAATGTCCGGATCGTCAAAGAAGTGATAGGCGGTTGGATAGATCTGCAAATCCAGTGGCTGTGCCGTCCCTGCATTGGCATCGCGCAAGGTTTTGCATCTTCGCGCTGTGGTCCAATCATCCCGACCGCCGATCAGCATCAACAAGGGGCCGATAAATGGCCCGGAAGCGGTCAGGCAATAGGGATAAAATGCAACGCCGTAAGCGAACTTGTCCTGGTACAGATTGTGGATGCCAATTTGGTTCAATGCCGACAATACCTTGCTGCCACCGATAGACCAGCCGATCAGACCAATGGGTCCTTCTTTTACGTCGGCGCGCCGACGTAAATATTTTAAGGCGCCCGTGGCATCGAATGTCTGGTCGACACTTTCCATGCGTTCATAGCTGTTGCAGTCCGGCCGATGGTGACGCGGGCCGTAACTGTCCACCAGTAATGTCAAATAGCCCCAATCGGCCAGTTGATCGGCCCAGTCCTCAATCGCGCCGGTGATGCCCTGACAGGTGTGTAACAGCACCAGGCTGGGAAACGGTCCATTCCGCTTTCCTGGGCCCTTTTCCTGGCTTTTTGCCGGGCCAATTACCGGACCTTTGGCGGGCCGCCGTATATAGCCCCGAAGCATCAGAGCCGCCCCACCCTTGGCATCTTCCCCGCGCATGGCTGCCATACGTTTTTGCAGTGCCGTGGGGGGAGAGGTGGCAGTGGGAAATTGCACGCGTTCCAGCTTCCGTTCCAGATTCCGTTCCTGGGCACCGGCAGGACCCAGCAAGCTCACGATGACGCTAAAGGCCGCTATGAATGGTGTAAAAATAAACCTCATGCCCAAATTTCCCTATTCATGGCCGCTGAAATTCCCATCAATGGTGCTATATTGTTTGAACAATGAAAAGACAGTCAAAAAAAGAGGGCAAGGCATCATGGATCTGACAGGTGAGTATCGTATTGCCGCTTCCCGTGAACGGGTGTGGGAAGCCTTGAACGATCCGGAGGTTCTAAAGGCCTCGATACCGGGTTGTACTGAACTGAATGCGGTTGGGGAAGACAGCTTTACCGCTTCGGTGACGGCTAAGGTCGGGCCGGTGAAGGCTAAGTTTCAGGGTCAGGTCACGTTGTCCGATTTTGATCCACCCAATGGCTACACCATTCAGGGAGAGGGTAAGGGCGGCCCCGCCGGTTTTGCCAAAGGCGGCGCTAAGGTCACTTTGATTGAGGACGGCGATGGTACTTTGTTGCAGTACGAGGTCAACGCCAACGTCGGCGGCAAGCTGGCGCAAATCGGCTCTCGCCTGATCGATGGCACGGCCAAAAAACTGGCTGGTGAATTCTTTACCACATTTGCTGAGATCGCGGCAGCATCCGGCGCCAAGGATGCCCCGTCTCCGTCTCCGCCCCTGACCCCGGCTGTTGAGGCCGCTGTCGCCAGCGGTGAAGCGGCACCGGAAATACCCCGCGTCGATGCCGACGAGGCGGCGGCGCAGCCCACGGCACAACAAGTCGATGCAGTGGCGGGAGAAGATGCGACCGGCGAGGGATTGCCCCGTTGGGTCTGGTTGACGGGTCTCATTCTGGTGTTGATTGGCATTATTGCGGTCCTGGGTGGCGATTGAGGTCACAAAATTGCGACTTTTCGGCTTCTGGGGCTTCCGGCGCTATTCCGTGCTTGACCTATCGGCTGCAAGGCGAAACACTTCTAATATTAGGGAAGGGACAGCTATCCGTGCGAGGCATCCGTGTTGGGTATCGGTGTCAGATATCGGTAACTGAAGCCCTGCCCAATATATAGTCGGCAACGAACGACAGGGAGATTCTACATGGCTACGGTGTCAATGACCGTCAACGGTCAAGCTGTGAGCGGCGATGTTGAAGGCCGCACACTTCTAGTGCAATTTCTTCGGGAAAATTTAAATCTAACAGGAACTCATGTGGGCTGTGATACCAGCCAATGTGGTGCCTGCGTGGTTCACGTGAATGGGGATTCCATGAAGTCCTGCACCATGCTGGCCTTGGAGGCCGAAGGCGCGGACGTTACCACGATTGAAGGTCTGGCAAAGGGCGGCGAACTGCACCCCATGCAACAGGCGTTCAAGGACAATCACGGTCTGCAGTGTGGTTTCTGCACACCGGGCATGGTGATGAGTGCCATCGATCTGGTGGCGAAAAACCCAAACCCGGACGAAGCTACGATCCGCGAACAGCTGGAGGGCAATATCTGTCGTTGCACCGGCTATCACAATATCGTCAAGGCGGTGCAACAAGCCGCACAGGGGGGCTGATATGGTTGAGAATGGTATTGGCGCAAGCTTAAAGCGCAAGGAAGATAATCGGTTTCTAACCGGCAAGGGCAACTATACGGACGACATTAATCGTCGGGGCCAAACGCACGTATATATCGTACGTTCGCCCCATGCCCACGCAACAATCAATTCTGTCAATACAGCGGCTGCGGCTGCGGCACCAGGTGTGGTGGCGGTGTACGGCGGTCAGGATCTGATCGATGATGCGGTTGGCGGCCTGGTTTGCGGCGCTTCCGTAACCGGCAAGGGTGGTGAGGTCAATAAGGCCCCGCCCCGCAACGTCCTGACCATCGACAAGGCGCGCTTTGTCGGCGATCCAATTATTGCGGTCATCGCAGAAACCCTGGCCCAGGCCAAGGATGCGGCCGAGTTGGTGGAAATTGACTACACAGAGCTGCCATCGACGGTTTCGACGGCAAATTCAGACGCTGATGGCGCACCGCAATTGCACGAAGAATGCCCCAACAACGTCGCGCTCGATTGGGAATTGGGGGACAAGGCTGCAGTTGATGCCGCCTTTGCCGCTGCCCATAAAACGGCGAAGGTTGAGCTAATCAACAACCGCATGGTCACCAATGCTATGGAGCCGCGCGCTGCGGTGGGTGAGTATAATTCGGGTACGGGTGATCTGACCTTGTACGTGACCTCGCAAAACCCACATGTGCATCGCCTGGTGATGTCCGCCTTCATGAACATCATGCCGGAACATAAATTCCGTGTGGTGGCACCTGATGTGGGCGGTGGCTTCGGCTCCAAAATCTTCACTTATAATGAAGAGGCGATTTGCGCCTGGGCCGCGAAAAAGCTCGACCGTCCAGTCAAGTGGACGTCTGATCGTTCTGAGGGCTTTATGTCTGATGCCCATGGTCGTGACCATGTTTCCACGGCGGAAATGGCCATGGATGCAGACGGCAAATTCCTTGGCATGCGGGTCGATTCAAAGAGTAATATGGGAGCTTATCTACAGCTCTTCTCTGTCTCCATCCCAACGCTGTTCCATGGTTTCCTGCTGGCGGGGCAATACACTACGCCGGCGATTTACCTGGAAATGCGTTGTGTCATGACCAACACAGCGCCGGTGGATGCCGCCCGCGGTGCGGGCCGGCCGGAAGCGACGTACCTTCTGGAACGATTGGTGGATGTCTCGGCCCGGGAAATGGGTTTGGACCCGGCGGAAATTCGCCGTCGCAACTTCATCAAAGCCGACCAGATGCCGTACCAGACGCCGGTTGTGCAATGTTATGACAGCGGTGACTACGATGCCAGCCTCGACAAGGCGCTGGGCATGGCTGACTACGACGGTTTCTCTGCCCGTCAGGCAGAGGCCAAGGGACGCGGTAAACTTCGCGGTATCGGGCTGTCATCCTATATCGAAGCATGCGGCGTTGCACCATCAGCTGCTGTCGGCTCCTTAGGTGTCGGCGTTGGTTTATGGGAATCAGCCCAGGTTCGTTTTAATCCAACAGGTGGCGTGACGGTCTTTACGGGCACTCATTCCCACGGTCAGGGCCATGAAACAGCCTTTGCCCAGTTGGTAACAGAACGTTTGGGCGTACCTGTGGAAAATGTCGAAGTGGTCCACGGTGATACCGACAAAGGCCAGTTTGGCATGGGCACATATGGCTCACGCTCGCTGCCGGTTGGTGGCGTTGCCATCGCCAATGCCTGTGACAAGATCATTGCCAAGGGCAAAAAGATCGCGGCCCATACGTTGGAAGCGTCCGAAGATGACATCGAATTCGGCGACGGCAACTTTACCGTAGCCGGCACTGATAAGGTGATGAACATCGCCGAAGTGGCGTTCACGGCCTATGTCCCCCACAACTACCCCGAAGGGGTGGAGCCTGGGTTGGATGAGATCGCCTTCTTTGATCCCCTCAACTTCTCCTTCCCCGCAGGCGCACACGTCTGTGAGGTGGAGATCGATCCTGATACCGGCACGTTGGAGATTGTCAATTACACGGCAATTGATGACTTCGGTGTTCTGGTCAACCCGATGATCGTTGAGGGCCAGGTCCATGGCGGTTTGGCCCATGGTATTGGTCAGGCTCTGTTGGAAGGCTGTGTCTATGATGAAGACAGCGGTCAGTTGATCTCTGGCTCCTTCATGGATTACTGCATGCCACGGGCTGACAATCTGCCGTCATTCAACGTAGATTACAGCCCCACAATACCATTGCACAATCCATTGGGCGTGAAAGGTTGCGGCGAGGCCGGGGCCATTGCGGCACCACCTGCGGTGATCAACGCCATCGTCAATGCCTTGGATATCAAACATCTGGATATGCCTGCCACACCTGAAAAGTTGTGGCGTGCCGCGCAGGCGGCTGGTTAGGCCAGGGGAGGATAAATAAATGTACGACTTCAACTTCCATTCTGCATCCAGTGTTGACGATGCCGCATCAAAACTTGCCGCCGCCAAAGACGGCACGGTGATGGCCGGTGGTCAAACTTTGATCCCGGTTTTGAAACAACGTCTGGCAAGTCCGTCCGATGTGGTTTCGTTGGCCGGTGCCGGTCTGTCCGGCATCACAAACAACGGCGACAGTGTCACCATCGGTGCCACGACGACCCATGCCGCTGTGGCCGCCTCTGGGGATGTCCCCGCTGCCCTGCGGTCTGTCGCTGAAGGCATCGGTGATGCCCAGGTCCGGAACCGGGGTACCATTGGCGGTTCCATTGCCAACAATGACCCGGCAGCGGATTATCCAGCGGCCTTGTTGGGCCTTGGTGCTACCGTCACCACAAACCAGCGGGACATTGCAGCCGATGATTTCTTCATCGGGCTGTTTGAAACTGCGCTAAATGATGGGGAAATTGTCAAAAGCGTGACCTTCCCCAATGCAACGAAAGCGGCCTATGCCAAATTCCCCAACCCAGCGTCTCGTTACGCCATGGTTGGTGTCTTCGTGGCCCAGGCCGCAGACGGCGTGCGCGTTGCCGTTACAGGTGCAACGGATTGTGCCCATCGGGGGCCAAGGTTGGAAGCAGCCTTGTCCGCCAATTGGTCAGCCTCTGCCCTGGACGGGATCACGATTCCGCCTGAGAACCTGAACAGCGATATCCATGGCAGTGCGGAATACCGTGCCAACCTGGTTATCGTCATGGCCAAGCGCGCAGTGGAAGCTGCGGGTTAGGCTGTAAAGAAGAGAAGCGATTTGGCGGGGTAGCTTTTGCTGCCCCGCCTTTTCTTTGCCCGCCAACTGACATAAGTTGCCCTCATGAACACAGCTATACCCAATGATATTGATGCCACGCTGGATCTGCTGACAGTGGGCAATTACATCGCAGACCGTAGTCTGGCGACGACATTATTTCTGGCCCTAAAAATGGGCCGGCCGCTTTTCCTGGAGGGGGAGGCAGGCGTCGGCAAGACGACGC
>JAPKBD010000200.1 GCA_028824965.1 Alphaproteobacteria bacterium
GGCATTGGGGGCTATTCCGAATTTGCCCAAAGGAACCCGACTACGCTCTCAATGCTAAGCTAGTTTGTGGGTAGGTTTGCGGGTAGCAATCGAAATAGGTCGTAATAACTGCAGAAAGCCTAGGTTTTAGGCGGACCCTCCCTCCGCCACTTCCCTAATTTGGCTGCAGAATTGACGACCGTTCTCGTCGTTCGGATCATCGAACAGTCGCCAAGCCCATCGCATCAGTCCCCAAGGCTATTTATTCGGCTCCGCTTTGTCCCTAAGAGGCGATCCCGAAATCGATTAGGGAGCGGACGGTGCGCCCTTCTTTCATCGCTTGGAAGCCCTCGTTAATCTCACTTAGCTGAATTTTGTCCGAGATCCAGTCGTCCAGGTGCAGACGGCCTTGCAGGTAAAGATCAATCAGGCGCGGCATATCCGTGCGGAACCGATTAGAGCCCATGGATGAGCCCTGGATCTTGCGTTCCCGCAGGAAGTCGAAACCATGCAGTTCGATCTTTTCGCCGAATGGCACCATGCCAACGATGGTTGCCGTACCACCGATCCTCAGCATCTCGAACGATTGCTCGGCCGTTTTCTTTAGGCCAAGGCATTCAATGGCATGATCGACGCCGCCTTTGGTCAATTCAATTATCTGGGCCACAGGGTCGCCGTCGTTGGGATTAATGAGATCCGTTGCGCCAAGTTTCGTCGCCAATTGTAGCTTCACCGGGTTGGTGTCAACGGCAATGACCCGACCCGCGCCGGCGACATGGGCACCGTTGATCGCGGCCATGCCGACGCCGCCGCAACCGATCACTGCCACCATATCGCCAAATCGTACCCCGGCTGTATTGACCGCCGCACCAAAGCCCGTAATCACGCCACAGCCGATCAACGCTGCGCGATCAAGGGGCATTTCGTTCTGAATTTTCACCAGGGCATTTTCGTGCACTAACATCTTTTCTGCAAACGAAGAAAGGTTAGTGAAAGTGTGAAGTTGTTCTGACTTGGGCCATTCCAGGCGTCGAGCCGCACCCGGCGGCAGCTTCACTTCAGTGTTGGTACAGATAACCGGCCGACCGGAGGTGCATTGTTCGCATGTGCCGCAAAAAACCGACAGGCAGGTAATGACATGATCGCCCGGCTTTACATAGGTTACTTCCGAGCCGACCTGTTCGACAATGCCGGCGGACTCGTGGCCAAGAACGACGGGCATGGGATGGGGGTATAGACCTTCCATGAAATGCAAGTCTGAATGACAAAGCCCCGCATACGCGGTATTCATGAGGACTTCATGGGCGCCTGGTTTTTTGGTACTAATTTCTTCGATCACCAACGGGGTGTTGGCTTCGTACAATACGGCAGCTTTCATGGGACGGTTCCTCCGGCTTTGCTATTTGAATTGTCCAAGCCTAACCTGAATTTCTATGCCTTGGCCAAGGGAAGTTTGGCTGATCGTTGGCCATATGGCATGGTAGAAACCAGGACTTTGGATTCAATATCAAATATTGTATAGGGTTTTTGTAGTATCTTGCACTTGTTGTGCTGTCGTTCAACAATTTGTCTGAGGCCTACTTTAATCTTAAGGCCTATATGACATAAGTTATCTAAAATACTGGATAGTCTATTGTTAAGGGAAGGCGCATGAGCGAGTTTGATATGGGTAGCCGCCCGTTCAATGACGATGCGCGCCAAGATGAAGGGCGCCTGCGGTTGCTGCTCGATGCGTTGCCCCTTCTGATTACCTATGTAGATAAGGGGCGGCGCTACCAGTTTAATAAAAAGGCGCATAGGAACTGGTTTGCGCCGGATCAGGAAGATCTTCAAGGCCGACTTGTTCGGGATGTTCTAGGCGAACCGGCCTATGAAATCATGCGTCCCTATATTGACGGTGCGCTGGCAGGAAAAAGCGCAGATTATGAAATTCGCACGCCTAATATTGATGGCGAGGAACGCTATATTCACGCAACATACGTGCCTGATTTTGAACTAAATGGGGACGTCGCAGGGTTCTTCGTTGTCGTTGATGATATATCCGAGCGAAAAAAGGCCGAACGTGCGCTAGAGGAAGTCCGTACGATTCTTGAACAGAATGTCTCACAGCGGACACTTCAATTGCAGAAAACCAGCGATGAATTGGAAATGGAAACCGCTGAACGCAATCAGATAGAAATGCAGCTGCGGCAAATGCAAAAAATGGAGGCGATCGGGCAGTTGACCGAAGGCATCGCCCACGATTTCAATAGTATTTTGGGTATTGCCGTGGGGAATTTGCATCTGCTTCAACATCAGACCCAGGGGCAGCCAGAATTGCTACGGCACGTGGAAACCGCGTTGGAGGGTGTAGAGCGCGGCGTAAATATTACCGGGAAACTGCTGGCGATATCGGGGCAGGAAGCCCACGATACGAAGTTGACCGACCTGAAAAAGGCGATTGAAGGCATCCGCGAACTTATTGCGAAATCACTCACCACGACAGTAAGCGTAGAGATTTTCCTGCAAGATGATTTATGGCCCGTAGATGTCAATCCGAGCGAATTCGAGAACGCTCTTCTTAATCTTTGCCACAATGCACGGGATGCCATGGCGGGTAGTGGCACCTTGTTTATTGAAAGTGCGAACAAGCGTTTGGATGAAGGCTATGCCCGGCGCAACCCACCGGCCAAGGCAGGTGAATTTGTCATGATAACGGTCAGTGATACGGGCATGGGTATGACGGCTGATACCAAGGAAAAACTATTCAATCCATTCTTCACGACAAAGGAATTTGGCCAAGGCAGCGGCTTGGGGTTGAGCATGGTACATGGCTTTGTCGAACGTTCGGGCGGCTATATTGAAGTTTATTCCGAGCTTGGTTCCGGTACGACTTTTAGTATCTTTCTCCCTCGGGCAGCGGCCCAATCTACGGAACTTAAGCTCGTGCCAAGGCATCAGACATTGTTGCCCTGCGGCAGTGAAACTGTGCTTATTGTGGATGATGAGTTGGATTTGCTGTTTATCGCGGTCGAATATCTGAAGCGCCTTGGTTATACGACCTTCACTGCAAATGATAGTCGTCAGGCGTTGGAAATTCTAACGGACCACCCGAACATTAACCTCATGTTCAGCGATATCATGATGCCTGGTGAGATGGATGGTTATCAATTGTCCCACAGGGCAAAAGAGCTTTATCCCGAACTCAAAATCCTGTTGACCAGCGGTTTTACAAAACGGCGGGAAGAATTTACCAATGATCAAGATCCCTACCGTGCCCATCGGGCCAGAAGTTTGCTGAACAAACCCTACAGTGACGAGGAATTGGCATTTGCAGTACGGCATGCGTTGGACCATGACTAAGGAAGTTTGGGGATTTTGGGGCCGCATAATGGCTGCGAATGAAACAGGCCGTTGTCCGCTCCGAAAAGGAGCAGGGTTGCTGTGAAACGCCTTGGCTTGACGCAACGTGTTGATGTCATCAGTGATCGTGATGAGCGCCGGGATGCTTTGGATCAACGCTGGCAGCAAATTTTCGCGCCGTTGGGCGTTGTAATCGTGCCCTTGCCCAACAGCGCCCTGGCGCCTGAATTGTTGCTCGACGGCCTGGGCCTGAACGGTTTCGTCCTCACGGGGGGTAATGATGTGGGCGGAGCCCCCGATGCTGCCAACATCGCGCCAGAGCGGGACGCCTTTGAGCGGGCCCTGATCACACTTTGTCTGGAGCGGAACCTGCCAATGCTGGGTATTTGCCGTGGTATGCAGATGATTAATGTCGCCCTTGGCGGTACCTTGGCGCGGACCACGGGCCATGCGGGCGTGACCCATGAAATCAGGAAACGGGAAGGGGCTGCCTGGCCCGGATCATGGCCGAACCCCTGGCGCGTTAATTCCTATCATGACGTATGCATACCGCTTGCATCCCTTGCCCCCTCTCTGCAGTGTCTGGCACAGTCTGAGGCTGGCGATGTGGAAGCCTTTGCCCATGACAGCGCCAAGTGCCATGGCATCATGTGGCACCCGGAGCGGGAGGTGCCGCCGCGGGCAGAGGACCTGGATTATCTTACGACAGTGCTGGAGCTATAACAGACATGCGCGCAATTATTCTGGCAGCGGGGCAGGGCACCCGTCTGGCACCGCATACGAATGACCGGCCTAAATGTCTGGTGGAGTTATCCGGCCAATCCTTGTTGCGCCGTCAGCTGTCGGTCCTTACGGACCTGGGCGTGGAGGACATTGTCATCGTTGGCGGCTATCGCGCGGATCAATTGCCCGGCGATCAGCATAAAGTCATTGTCAATTCGGACTTCGCCACGACCAATATGGTGCGTTCCCTGTTCTGTGCGGAGGAGGCCTTGGACGGGACCGACGATGTCTTGATCGCCTACAGCGATATCGTCTACGAGGCACGGGTTCTGCGCGCTCTAATAGACGCACAGGGGGCGGTTACGGTTGCCGTCAATACGGAATGGCGGGATCTGTGGGACGTCCGTATGGATGATCCCCTGGCGGATGCAGAGAGCCTTCGTTTAGGCCCTGATGACCGGTTATTAGAAATCGGCAAAAAGGCCACGGACTATGCCCAAATTGAAGGGCAGTATATGGGCCTGATCAAGATTGCCGCTGACTGGGTGCCAAAACTGGTCGGGGTCTATGATGGGATGGCCAAGCTGCCCCGCTATGAGGCGGCGGCCTTTGGCAACATGTACATGACTGATTTCCTGCAACAGCTGTGTGATCTGGACTGGCCGGTGTATGGCGTCAAAATTGCCGGCGGTTGGTTAGAGGTGGACAGTGTTGAGGATCTGGCGGTTTACCATGCTCTTGCTAACGAGAGCGAGCTGGATCATTTCTGTAAATTATTTTAGCCCTAGATATTTTAGCCCCAGATATTTTGACACTGTCTGAAATGATTGCGCCCCCGCCTCTATTCAGAGGGGCGGGGGCGCAATGTTTCGTCAATCGCGTCGTGGCTGCCGCCAATCTGCCTATTGTATCATAGTCTGCGGAATGATCAGGATGATCGCGGGGAAGGCAATCAGGATTGCTACGTTGATCAGGTCAACGAAGACAAACCAACCACAGCCCTTAAACATATCTCCCATGGTCACATTCGGTGCGACACCCTTCAGAATATAGACGTTCAGGCCAACAGGGGGGGTGATCAGGCCGATCTCCACCATACGGACAACAAGAACACCGAAGACGATTGGATCAATGCCCAGTTCCTTCACCGACGGCAGGATGATGGGCACGGTCAACAACAACATCCCGATTCCATCCAGGAACATGCCAAGGACCAAGTACATCGCCAGAATGCAAACCAGGATGACCGTCGGATGCATATCCAGTGTGACAATGCTGTCCGAGACGGCAGCCGGCATGCCGGTGAAGCCCAGGAAATGCACAAAGATCAAAACGCCTGCGATGATCGCGAAAATCATCGCTGTGGAGCGTGCGGTTTCAACCATGGCATCGCGAAATGTCTTAAAGGTCAGCCGTGGCAAGGCCAGGCATAGGGCGCCGAACGCGCCCACTGCGGCTGCCTCTGTCGGTGTGGCGATGCCGGAATAGATTGTACCCATGACCAGGAAAACCAGGACCACCATTCCCCAGACACCTTTGATGGACCTAAAGCGATCACCCCAGGTGATGCCTTTGATGGGCGGGCCCAATTCCGGGCTAATTTTAAAGCGGATGATCAACATTATGGAATAGCTAAAGGCTTCCAGCAGGCCGGGCAGAATGCCGGCGAGCAGTAACGCGCCGATAGATTCTTCGGCAATAAAGCCATAAATGACCATCAACACCGACGGCGGGATCATGGTCGCCAGTGTGCCGCCCGCGGCGACACAGCCTGTTGAGACTTTGTCGTCGTAGCCGTATTTTTTCAATTCCGGTAGGGCGATCCGACCCATCACTGCGGCTGATGCGGTGGAGGCACCAGAGGCGGCGGCAAATCCGGCGGAACCAAAAATTGTCGCAATTGCGAGGCCGCCGGGAAGATGCCCAACCCATTGTCGTGCCGCCCAATACAGGTCCTTGGTGATGCCTGCATAAAAGGCGAAAAAGCCCATCATGATGAACAATGGCAGGACCAACAGAGTATAGGCGGAAAGATGCCCCTGTGGAATGGTCGAGGCTAAGCTGGCGGCCGGCACATAGCCGCGCAAAATCCAAAGCCCGATAAATCCGGTGATTGCTGTCGCGAATGCGATGCGAATGCCCGACATCAACATGATGGTCAGGGCAACGAGGGCTAATAAGCCAAGTGTAACCGGATCCATGACGGTAAAAATATCCTAACTAAAAAGTGAAACAATTTGCACCAACCCGATGAGGTGGCAAATTAGAATGTCAGTTTGAGCCGCTATTCCGGCACATGCAGGTCAGACAGCTCAACAATATCGGGTGGAAACCGCTGCGGCATTAATTTCTGCAAAACCTGCAACTGCATACGAATGGCAAGCATTGCATATCCCATGGGAATGACCGCCGCCGACGGCCAAACAGGCCAAAATGGCGGCGACATTGTGACGTCTTCATAGCTATACGACAGCCAAGCGTTTTTGGAGGCAAAATAGGCCAGTGCCGCGCAAGTAAGCGCTGAGACAGTTAGGGAAAGGATATCCGTAACACGGCGGACCTTTTTTGGTAGCGCGTCTACTACGAAGGTCATGCCCACATGTCCATCACGCGCCTGGACGTAGGAAACGCCAAAAAACACGATCATGGGTAATAACAACTCCGCGCCTTCCAGATGGCCTGGTAAAGGGGAGTTGAACACGTAGCGGGCGATAACTTCAGATACCACCCAGAGCATGACACCGAGGATTAATGCGACCGAACAATAGGTCAAAATATCCTCAATGAAGCGCATGAAAAGCTCTGCCTTAATCGTGACCAGCGCCATAGCGCCGGTCACGACCAAGATAGCAGCGATAACGTAGAAAAGTTCTATCATTATACTAACCGTTATACCAAGCCTGGGCTATTTCATGTGCTTGGCAACAACGGCCTTAATATGTGCCAGCATTTCGGAGCCAGGACGCCCTTTGGCATCTTGTGCAGCGGCCCATTCTTTGTAGACCGCATCAGCACCGGCCACCAGTTGGTCACGCACTGAAGGTGCAACTTGCACAACTTCCAATTTCTTGTGGAAGATAGGGATCCATTTCTTGTCCGCTGTGACGTAGGCGTCGATCATATTGGTGATGGCATTGGCTTGGGCTGCGGGCAAAGCGTCCTGGACTGATTTTGGTGTCGCATTCCAGGCATCGTTGTTGACCGTTTGCAAGCACATGAAACCGCCCATGCCAAGGCCTTCGGTAACATACTTGGAAACTTCATACAGCTTGTAGGCGCCAAAGGCATAGCTGTATGGGAAACCAAAGCTGTCGATGGTGCCACGTTGCAGGGCGTTATAACCCTCAGGTGCGGTGACCATAGTTGGCGTCGCGCCGAATACCTGCAGGACCTTGGCATTCAGACCTGAAATGCGCATTTTCACGCCTTTCATGTCATCCGTGGTCTCAATCCGCTTGTTGCCCATGAACTCATAGGCGGGCAGGAAGGCCGGGCCGAAATAGCGCATGTTCCAGCGTTTGTCTAATTCGGAGATCAAGGCGGGATGCTTGTGCAGCTCCGTTTCCACGGCAGCGCGCTTTGTCAAATCACGCGGCAGGATGAACGGCAATTCCAACCCGGAATATAAAGGCATTTTGCCGGGGTAGTAACCGACACAAATTTGCCCGGCTTCAAACGCGCCGACGCGAATGTTTTCCGGGTTCTGACGGCGTGGGCCGAGGGCGTCACCGTAATTGACTTTCAATTCGAACGCACCGCCGCCGGCTTTTTCCAAATCGGCCTTGATAGATTCGATACTGGCCGTAAAA
>JAPKBD010000008.1 GCA_028824965.1 Alphaproteobacteria bacterium
GCTTACTTCAATGCCCTGCAGCCAATACCGGCGGCAGCATAACAAAGGTTGAGAGTCACTTATAAATTGAACCCAAACTGTTCAAACAAACCGAGCCACCTCTGTGTTCTAAAAAAACTTTTGCGGAATAAACCTTATTCGTTGCACGCACTTAGCTAACTTACAATGAAAAAGGCCCGGCATCAATTGACGCCGGGCCTTATTTTTTGTGATATGTTTGTAACCGTTAGGTGTCAAATACTTAGCAATTGGATCACTCTGCCGTTAAAATTCCATGCATTTTTTCTGCGGCCTGGTCATCATCCAGCCCCTCTACAGCCGCCAATTCCCGCACCAAACGCTCCATTGCAGCTTCATAGATCTGCCGTTCACTATATGATTGTTCGGGCTGGCCCTCACCACGATGTAAATCGCGGATTACTTCTGCGATCAGGACGGGATCACCGGAATTGATCTTGGCCTCGTACTCCTGGGCCCGGCGAGACCACATGGTACGCTTGACCCGGGCCCGGCCCTTCAGGGTGGTCAGCGCGGTTTTCATCTTCTCGGCACTGGCCAGGGGGCGCATCCCACTGACTTCCGCCTTGTTGATAGGTACCCGCAGGGTCATCTTTTCCTTTTCGAAAAGGACGACGAATAATTTTAATTGAGTGCCGGCAACTTCCTGATCTTCGATGCCGGTTATGCGACCGACGCCATGGGTTGGATAAACGACATAATCATCGATAGCGAAGCCATTGGTACGTTTCACCTTCGCCGTTTTCTTCTTTACCTTAGTCGCCATATCGCCTTCTCATTTATTTTTAAAAGAAAATATCTAGTTCAAACGCCTTATCGCAAATATCGACCTGGAATTCGCCGATGCGCCAGATGAGTGGGCATATCACAAAAATGGCGGAACATGAAGCCTAACAACTATCTGCCAAACACTATTAGCCGGCGGCACAGGTGCCGCCGGCTCAATAAATCCAATTATTCAATGAAACAGATCAGCCTGGCACCCCTATACAAAAAAGAGGGGGCCATTTAGATCCGACACCAAATTAGCCGCCTTTTCCAGGCTCAGCCGAAAAGTATTTCTCGAACTTACCGGTTTCGTCTTTGTAATCATCGCTATCGGTGGGGGCTTCGCCCTTTTGCGTGACATTCGGCCATTTTTCCGAATACTCGCGATTCATTTCCACCCATTTTTCCGTATCATCCTCAGTATCAGGCAAAATAGCCTCCACCGGGCACTCAGGTTCGCAGACACCACAGTCGATGCATTCATCGGGATGAATTACCAACATGTTCTCGCCTTCATAAAAGCAATCCACCGGACAAACTTCTATGCAATCCTTATACTTGCATTTAATGCAGGCATCGACGACGACGTACGTCATTCCTTAATCTCCTAACAGCGTATAGTCATCCGGCAAAGAGACCGGCAAAATACCACCAACTGTAAAACAAACAGCTGAAAACGATTAGTTCGAACTATGGACCGGTTGACTGCAACCGCGCAAGAACGCGTTTTCGCGCGTCGCCCCGATCCTTGTCCGAGACATAAAGCAAGCCACCTAACCGACGCAATAGATTTGCTTCATGGTCGTGTAATTCACCATCGGCATAGGCTACTTCCCATGCCATTTCAATCAATTCGATACGCTCTTCTTCAGAATATCGATCTTTTATAATCCGCGTAAAACCCAGTAATTGATTTGCTTCCGTGTGTTCTGCAACGGCGAGATCATGCAGCGTCTGGGCCTCATCCGCCGTCAAACCAAAATGTTGCTGCAACAAGGCATCGATGGCAGCTTGTTCCGCCTCACCATAATGGCCGTCCTGGGTTGCCGCCTCAATCAACAAGGCTGCGGCTGCCAATTGCAGTTCATCGTGGGTGTGCTGGCCCGTATCTGCGGCATCAGAAACGCCGGGAGCCGCAAATAGTGCCTTGATTCGATTTATCATACCGCTGCCTAACACGCCCCCCCGACCCTGTTCAACCGGTATTCATGCAATATTCGACCCATATTTATTGGCGCAGTTTTTCATTCTTAAAATTTGCCTCCACGCCAGCTTGGGCTATCATCTAAGCATTATGATAAAGCTGCACAAAAATCGATCCCACGAACATCCCTGGCTGGTCCGGCTGGCCGTCTTCGTATTTGCCTTTGGTGCTGCATCGTTTGTGCCCACATTCGAAAGCGGCGCGCAATCGGGCGATGGCGTTAGTGACAAAATCATTGGCACCTTGGATGCGGACGGCCAGGATATGATCCCCAAAGGCACCGCCATACGGGTCCGGCCCTTATCAGCGTCACCTCAAATGCAGGCGATTGCGGAACTTTTTCGTGAGAAGCTGGAGGACATGGGCTATCAAGGGCCAAGCGGCCATGACCGGGACCGGGACCATGTTCTGAGTTTTCAGATATCCGGCGACGGCATAAAGGATCAACGCCGGTCTCATTTCAGTTGCGGGGGGACAGCGGCAGCAGTCGCAGCTCTGAAAGTGTGGATCTGACCATGCGGTGGAAGGCGACGACGGATAAAACGGCGCGCCCGCGACGCACCCGTCAATTAACATTGACCATACTGGATGCCGATCAACATCAGGTTTGGCAGGCAAAAGTCCATTTCAGAGCCGCCAATGCGGACGATTTTTCCCTCGTGGAAGCCATCATGGCGAACCTGATCGCCAATATGGGCAAAACTGTATACGCATTGCGGGTGCCCTAAAAATCTAACGCCACTACCGGTCCAAAAGCCGGTCGACTGCGCGACGATCCCGTTTTGTCGGCCGGCCAGCACCTGCAGGACGCCCCAGGGCCGCCTCTTCCGCTGCCTTGCGCCGGGCATCTTCGTCAACAACAGGCGGGGCCAGGTCCTCATACAGCTCCTGGGCCTCCGGTGCGGGGCCGCGACGTTGGCCCAGGTCCAGAACCTTTATGACCCGGATATGATCGCCACGTGGAAACGTCAGAACATCGTCGACTTTTATGGTGGCGGCTGCCTTGGCTGCGATCTGGCTGTTGATTCGTACTTTGCCCCCATTACAGGCCTTGGCGGCGGAGGTCCGGCTTTTGAAAAAGCGGGAGAACCATAACCACTTGTCCAGGCGCTGTGTTTCACTCATTCCTGAATACGTCCCCATGACTATTCATGACACGCCCCATTCATGACGCGTCCCATCGCCTATCGCCGCAATAGATGACGCAGATCGGCGAACGCCGATACGTTCGTCGTGACGACTGGTTTGGTGTTTTTCTGCTTTTTCGCCTTCGCCCGGATAAAGCGGTATTGCCGGGCCTCCAATGGACCTTTTCCTTGGTATTTCAATTCCTGCAACAGCAAATCCATGGCCTCGCGCCCGCGGCCCAGCAGGGACAGCATCTCGTGGCTGATCGGGAACGTACCGGCCTTGGTATCGGCCTTGGCAGCTGTATGGGCAAGCCCGGCCAAACGATCATAGATATCCACCCGAACCGCGAAATCACTAACCGGGCGATAGCCGACAGCGGAGAGGTAACCTTCGCGCGGCGTACCTTCGGGCAAGGACACGGTCACCCGCCCCGCATCAGGTAAGGACAGGCCCCGCTGTCCGTGATCGGGATTAGCCAATCGCCACAGGCGGGACCGCACCAACATTCGGGCCGGGCGCAACAGGGTGGGCAGGAAAACATCGCGATAGCCCAATCGTACGCCCAGGCGGTGCAATTGCGCCCGGTCCTTGGGCGTTAAATCCGCCAGCATGTCGGCAACTTGATCCCGCGGTAGAATGCCCAGGGCCTCCACCAACTGAAAGACCAGGCCCCGGGCCGCGCCCTCGAACTGTGCCGTCGATAACTTTAACAATGGCGCAAGGCCGGCTTTTATTTGCCCTCGCAACCAAGTCTGCAATTGGTGCCGGCATCTTTCACGCAAGGCACCGTTCAGGTGATCAATGGGCAGGATTTCGACCCGAGGCTCCAAACCCGTCGTGCCCTGGTTGAGGCGGGCGACAGAGGCCCCCTCCCACCATAAAAGATCATCATCACGCCAGCTTATCGCGTCGCCTTCCGCTGCCGCCAATTTTACAGCCCGGCGGCTGATCTCCCGCGCCAGCACGCGGTTGGCGGCGGTCCGTAAGGCCCGGCCCTCAGCCACATCGGCGGCGGCATCAGGCTCATATGTCAGGCCGTGCAGGCGGCCAACATACTGCCCTTCCACCAGCACCTCGCCGTCAGCGGTGACAGCGGCCAGCAAATCACGGCGCGCACTTAGCCCCCGATACAACGCTGTTGTTCGCCGATCGACAAAACGTTGGGTCAGGGCGGCGTGCAGGGCATCCGACAATGCATCCTCCACCCCCCGTGTACGTTCCTGCCAGTGGCGGGCATCATCCAGCCAGTCCCCTTGGTGGGAAATATAAGTCCAGGTACGCACATGGGCGATCCGGCCCGCCAGGGTATCCATATCCCCATCCGTGCGATCCAGGCGGCGCATATGCCGGTCGATCCAATCTTCGGGAATTTTGCCCTCATCGACCGATAAAAAGCGAAAAATGCGGTTTAACATACGATGGTGGGCTTCAGGCAAAGTCTTGGCAAAGTCAGGAATGCGGCAAACATCCCATAGTTGGCGCACCATGGCCGGGCTGCGTACGGCATCGCGAATGGCGCTGTCCGCCATCAGTGCGGATAGGGCCAGGCTGTCGTCCGCTTCCAGAACCAGGCGCAGATCGTCCCGTGGTGGGGAGAGACGCAGGCTGGCCATTAAGGTGGCCGGGTTCTGGAATTCCAGCCCTGCATTGCGCCACTGCAAACCTTTGATGGCGGGAAAGCGGTGATTTTCCACCAATTCGACCATTTCAGCACTAAACGGCCCGGCAGAAGACGTTGCACCAAAGGTGCCGTCGTTCATATGACGCCCCGCCCGCCCCGCGATCTGCCCCACCTCTGCGGGCCGCAAGGCACGATGGTCCATGCCGTCAAATTTGCGCTGGGCGGCAAAGGCCACGTGATCCACATCCATGTTCAGGCCCATACCGATGGCGTCCGTGGCGATCAGATAGTCAACTTCGCCCGATTGATACAACGCCACCTGGGCGTTGCGTGTGCGCGGGCTTAACGCGCCCATGATTACGGCAGCACCGCCCCGTTGCCGGCGCATCAATTCCGCCAGGGCATAAACATCGGCAGATGAAAAGGCTACGATGGCGCTGCGCCGTGGCAGGCGGGAGAGTTTCTTTTCCCCCGCATAAGACAGGGTGGAAAAGCGCGGGCGTTCGATGAATTCCGCCTCCGGCAACAGCCGCCGGATGATCGGTTTCATGGTGGAGGCACCTAGGAACATGGTTTCGTGATCGCCTCGGGCGCGCAGCAGACGGTCTGTAAAAACATGGCCCCGTTCCGGATCAGCGCAAAGCTGAATTTCATCGACTGCCAGGAAATCCGCCCGCCAGGTCAGGGGCATGGCCTCTACCGTGCAAACGAAATAATTCGGCCGGTTGGGAATGATTTTTTCTTCGCCCGTGACCAGAGCAACAGCACCTGCGCCTTTTTGGGCCACCACCCGGTCATATATTTCCCGCGCCAGCAGACGCAGGGGCAAGCCGATAATACCCGTGCGATGGCCCAGCATGCGTTCCACAGCCAGATGGGTCTTACCGGTATTCGTCGGTCCCAGCACAGCCGTTATCCGGCCGCCGTCATGATGTCCCCGATGCGTGCTCATACTGTAATGAGAGTCGGGTTTTGCCGGGCAAAATGCAAGCCCGGCATTCCACAATTTTTATGATGTGGTAAACCTGGGGCAATGGACAACCCTCATGAAACATCCCTGCTGGTCAAAGCCGTTTGGTCCGCCATTATCGTCTTGGGCATATCGGCTATTGCGGAACGGGTCAGCACCCGCGTCGCCGGCCTTCTCGCCGGCGCGCCGCTTAGTGCGGTGCTGTTCTTTTTCTTTGTCGGCCGAGACATGGGCGTGCCCTTCATTGTGCAGAGCATACCGCACGCCATTGCAGCCTTCAGTGGCACCGTTGTCTTTGTCCTGGCCTATTACTGGGCTTCCTCCAAGTTCACAACCTATTCCGTCCTGGCCGGCACAGTCGCTGCGATTACCGCATTCCTGGTGGTCGCCGGGGCGCAGATGGCCATTCCCTTCACCTTGTTCACAGCCACCACCCTGACCATGAGCGTTATTTGCCTGGCTGTCTGGATCCTGCGCCATATTGAATTTATCAAGGTGACACGACCCGTACGTTTTACCGCCCGACTGCTGTTTTTGCGCGGCGGGCTGGCTGCCGCCATGATCACCATTGTCATTGCCCTGGCAGAGACCCTGGGCAGCCGCTGGACCGGCCTTTTGGTGGGATTTCCCACTGCGTTATTGCCCACATTGTTGATTATCCACACGACCTATGGCGCGCCAAGCACCCATGCGATCATTCGCAATTTTCCCCTTGGGATGGGTTCGATCATATTTTACATCCTGACCGTCCGCTTCAGCTTCCCCGTGGTGGGTGTCTATTTTGGCACCGCTGCCGCCCTGGCCGCATCGTTCACCTATCTGACCATCGTGATGTTCGCAGGCAGATTATGGACAAAAAAATAGCCCCATAAGAGATCTGGTATTTAGCAATAATTTACCATAATATCTAACGACCACTCGAAGATCGTCCCTTCCTGGTCGTTCGGGACGGTTTTTGATGGTTCTGGTTCGACCCCAGTTCGACCCTGGTTCAACCCCGGCTCAAATTTAAGGGAAGTCGTCATGACACCTGATTTCACAGTTAGGATTACGCGTACCATCACGGTGATTTTGGCAAGCTTCGTCCTACTCACCCTTTCCCTTTTGCCCAAGGCGGCCGGATCTGCGCCACAGGCCCTGGCCCTGGTAGCGACTTCAACGCCGGTACAACTGACGTGTGCGGGCGACAAATGCAGCGCCGAATTCACCACCTTCTGCCTGCAGGCGGAGCGATTCGCACCGCAGCCAGGCACCAATTACTTTCCTGACGGAGAAAAGCCGCATTGCCCTTAACGCCATTAACCGGCATGGCAAGGCCATCGCCCTGGCCCCGCACGGCGCCCTGCGCTTTCAGTCGCTGCGCAGTCATTCCGCCATTCGCATCAGCCTGGCGCCAGAGCTGGTTCAACGCCTGGACCTGAAATCTGTTTCCTTAACCTTGGCAGCCAATATCACGTTGGTGCCGCAGGCGGAACCAGGCGATGACAACCCCATTACAACAGACGAACTGGCTATGGTGGAGGCCGGATTACGGCCCGTGGGCGGCCTTATGGTCGACCGAAATTCCACCGGCATGGCCGCGGCCCATGTGACCAATCGGTTGGTCAATTATCTGCCCAAAATAGACGATAATGCAGATGCCACGGCAAATCACTGGCGCGGGCTGATGGCCCAGGCCCGCAACGACGGCCTTTCGCCGGATGCTGCCCATCTGGCGCAAAATGCCTTTGATCTATGTCGTTTTTACGCAGATCGCTCCGTCCAGGGCGATATGCGCAGATGTATGCAAGGCCAGCATGACCGCCTGATGAAAGTGCTGAATTCCGACTATTGGAAGGCCGTGAAGACGGGTAGCTAAATAAAGTTACGCCGCCTTTTGCGCCGTCGTCCATTCACTGCGCATCCATTCGACGCAGGCGATGGCTTGTTCGAACAGGGAATAGCGGCAGCCTTCGCCATAATCCAGGTTGGGAATGAATTCGGTTGAGATCTGTCCCAGGGGACTGTTGTCATCACTGGCATGATGGGCCAGAAGGCCGCGCACCACTTCCTTCCAAGGCTCCAAGGCCTCCCGCCGCCAGGGGCTGTGATAGGCACCGGGCTTAGGTTCGGCAAAGGGGTATTGAATGCCCCGGCCCGGATTGCCTGCATCGTCCTTGGCATCCAGGTTCAGGGGATTGTTCGGGATGGCGGCGCGAGCATGGCAGTGGCCGACCCAGTTGTTGGCAACCCATTCGCTGCAGACATCACCGTCCTTATAAGGATCAAGCACCAGCGTCCCTGCCTCCACATCACCGCGAATATCCAGAACGTCCTGTTCTTTCGGGTTATCCATTTTGAAGATCACGTGGCTATGATCCAGGGTCATACGGAAGGGCAGGCCGCGTGCCTCTATCTTTTTGCCCACAGGCGTGACCCGGCGAAAATCCTCCGACCACATATTTACGTGCACTTCCAGACAGGGCATCACACCTTTGGCATCGCCAAGTTCCACCGCGCGTTCATAAAATTCGATGATCTCCTCATCCGTAATCAGATCGCCAGACGTATTCCGGGCCAGAATTTGCACATTGTGCACGGTTGAGCCGAGATCACCCGCCACGGCGAGATTATTCGCCAGCAGGTCTTCGTCTTGGCCGATTTTATAGAACCAGCCACTGCCACGGACCGGCAGGCCGTATTTGGCAGAGGCGGCGCGGAAATCCTCTATCTCGTGGGGGTCTGGTGTTTTGTCTACATAATCGAAAACGCCTGCTTCACGCACCATGGCAAACCGGGTATCAATATCAGGCATGCCATCTGCCTCGCCATGGCGGATGCCGTTGGTTTGAATCCCGAATAAAAGTTCTTTTGCCATTTGCCTGCTCTCCCCCGCATAAGTTATCACAATCGCGATTTTGATGAGAATTTGACTATGAAATTATTGTTTGCCGCATCCGCCCTGGCATTATCCCTGATCGCAAGTCTGCCCACAACAGCAGCTGAATACAGGGTTGGCGATATCACCATCACCAACCCTTGGGCTCGCGCTACACCTGGGCGGCCACGTAACGGCGGGGCCTACCTGATGATCACCGGCGGGGCTGCGGATGATCAAATAACCGGCGCTGACACACCTGTGTCGAAAAAGGCTGCTATCCATGGCCACAGCCATGAAAACGGCGTCATGAAAATGCGCGAAGTGCGCAACCTGGAGGTTCCGGCGGGCGAAGTGATGATGCTGAAGCCAGGCGGCCTCCACATCATGCTGATAAAGCTGAAACATGCCCTAAAGAAAGGCGACAGCTTTCCCCTGACCCTGCATTTTGCCAAGGCGGGCGATGTTACTGTTGAGGTCCAGATCATGGGCGTCGGTGCCATGAAGGCGGGTCACGGTGATCACGGCGGTCACGGCAAGATGAAAAAGCACTAGCTCTGTTTCTAGGACAATTCCCGCCATACGGACTTGTGCAGGTTGAAATACCCATCCTGGGTCACCTTCAGATGCGGCGCTGTATGGCTGTGGAAGTCCGGCAATTTATGGAATGGTATGGCCTTTTGGGCGTGATGCTCCGCGTGGTAGCACATATTCCAGGTAAGCTTTCGCATGGCAGAGGTGGTGAATGTCGTCCGGGTATTGGCCATCATGTCGGGCACATTCGGGCACTTCCAGTGTTCCGCCAAAAGAAAGGCGCGCAAAAACGGTTGCCCGATCAGGGCCGGGTAAACCCAGATCAGCAGCAATTGTTCACCCGCGGCGGCAAAGGCAATGACATAAAGGGCGAGGAACCATCGTGCCTCTAACCCAACGTGGTCCTGGGCCTTTCGTGGTACAAATTCACCCATATCCCGACCAGTGCTATGGCGAAGCAGGTCCTGAATGCGTGAGAACCAGATCGGAATACCGCTCATATAGACAATGTATTTAGCCCAGTTTTGGGGCTTTTCGATGGCCAGTTCCGGATCTTTGTCCGCTATGTTGGTATAGCGGTGATGGGCCAGATGAAAATAGCGAAACCAAACGGGCGGCAAAACCAAAAGCCAACCGCAAAAAAAGGCCACCCCATCATTGCACCATTTGCTGCGAAATGCCGTGCGGTGAACGGTTTCATGCAGGGGCGCAAACAGGAAAATCAACAATATGCCCTGGGGCAGCAACAACAACTGCCAAAGGGGAACCTGCATTAAAATCAAGGTGCTGGTGATCGCCAGCAGACCGAGGTGACCTGCCAAGTGTATAGCGCCCCGTCCGTTGGAGGTGACAAGCAACGCCGACCATTGATCTTTATTTAGGTTCGGTCTGCCAACCGTAGTCATCCAACGCTCCTTCCTCGGTGATATAGCCGTCTGCCAGGTCTTCCGTGATGGCCGCCGGGTCGCGGGCATCAACCGGGCCGTAGCCCCCCGCGCCAGAGAGGCGGAAGCTGACAACATCGCCTTTCGCCAGATCATACATGCCTTTCGAATGCAGCGGTTGCAAATTGCCGTCGGGGTTCAAAATTGTTTCGCCCAAGGCACCGGGCCCACCGCCGAACAGGCCATAAGGTTGAAAGCGGTGGCGATCGCCCAGGTGTGACAACGCAGCCGTGGAATTCAACAGCTCAATATCCTTGCGCAGGCCGCAACCGCCCCGCCATTGTCCCGCCCCACCCGTATCGGGGATGAACTCCAACCGGCGCACCCGGACCGGATTATGTGTTTCGTGCACTTCGACAGGGATATTGGAACAATTCATCACCGGGCTTAACGCCTCAACACCATCTTTGCCCTGCCGGCCGCCATAGCCGGCGAGGGAGAGGTCATACATCACGAAGGGCCTGCCTGTATCATCATGGATGCCGCCGATATTCGGGTTCGACCAATGGGAAAACGCCCCCATGGCCCGGTGCGGCAGGGCTTGGGCGATGGCCCCATTGATGGTATCGAAAATACGAACCTGCAAAATCGCCCGCCCACCTGATGGTGCCGGGAAGGCCGGGTTGAAGAATGACCCTTCCCGCGCGGTTACAGTAATGGGCCGCATATTACCCTCTGTTTGCGGTTGCAGGGCATCACAAAACACCTTGATGGCAAAAATGGCATAGGCGCGTGTGTAGTTGATGTAGGAATTGATGGCGGCAGGCACGGCGTCGGAGGAGCGGGAGAAATCAAGCTCCACCGCGCCAACGCCGTCAAAGGTGATGTCCACGGCGATTTTAATGGGGTCCGTGCCCGGGCCGTAATCATCCATACAATCTTCGAAACTATAGGTCCCAGCCGGCACTGCCGCCAACGCCGCCCGCATGGCAGCCTCGGATCGATCCAGGATGATTTCGTAGGCCTCTGCCAGGGTCGCATCGCCATGATCACGGAACAATTGCTGCAGGCGAGCAGCCGCGCTTAAGTTTGCCGTATGCTGGGCCAACAGATCGCCGCGGACTTTGTCGGGCATCCGCACATTGCCCAGAACCAAGCGCAGAATATCCTCATCGATCTGACCCTGCCGCACAAAACGCACGGGCAGAATGCGCAATCCTTCCTGAAAAGCCTCCGTCACCCCATGGACTTTTTGCGAACCAGGTGCTGCCCCGCCCATATCCACCTGATGGGCGGAACAGGCCACGTACCCGACCAGGACGTCGTCCACAAAAACCGGCATGACCTGAAAGGTATCGGGAAAATGGCCGGAACACATGAAGCTGTCGTTCAACAATATACTGTCGCCGGGACGCAAGGTTTCGGCCGGGAAATATTCAATGGCATGGCGGGCACATGCGGTCATGGAGCCGAGGTGGCCGGGACTGAAATTTCCCTGGGCGATCAAACGGCCCGTGCGATCGAACAAGGCGGTGGCGAAATCATCCCCCTCCCGCACCCCCTCGGAAAAGGCTGTATTGCGCAGGGTGGTGCCTAGTTCTTCGGCGATGGACATCAGAGTATTCCAGATCACCGTCAACGTAATAGGGTCTACCGAAATGGGGTCTACTGATTTATCGCTCATGACGATGCCGCCCCTGCAATATCTATGATCAAGTGGCCGTTATCACTAATCCGCGCCAAATCGCCGGGCAGAACAACGATGGTGCTGTCCGGGTCTTCGATAATAGCCGGGCCGGTGATCGTCTGACCATGAGCCAGCACTGCGCGGTTGATGATCCGGGTTTCCACATAGCCGCCAGCTTCCGGGAACCAGGCCAGACGGCGGCCTTCGCGGGCAGCCTCGTCTGCTGTTTCTTGTTGGCGGATCGGACGAGCCTCATGGCCACTGGGCAGGGTTGCCACCAATGTCCAGTCCACCGCCTCTATCCGGGCCTCTGGATCCAGGAATTTATGCTTTTGCAAATATGCCTGATTAAATGCCACCATAGTCTGGGCACCAAAATCATCCCCTATGTCGCCACCGGGCAAATCCACCTGAACTTCAAATCCCTGCCCGGCATAACGCATATAGCCGCGTCGGGACCATTGAGGAGACACGGCACTGCCGAATTGTTCAATGTCCTTGCGTGCCCTGGCCTCCAATTCTGCATAGACAGCGGCAATTGCGGGGCCCGCGCGCTCATTCAATTCCATCACCTTGGTCGTGGAAACATCGATCCGGGGGGCCGCCTGCAACAGCCCGATGGCGGAGCCCACACCGGCACCATAGGGCACGATTACAGTTGGAATGCCGACCGCACGGGCCAGGCGGGCGGCATGCAATGGCCCCGCACCACCGAATGCAATCATGGCATAGCGCCTGGGGTCCCGGCCCTGTTCCACCGAGACTATGCGCAGGGCATTTTCCATATTCATGGTGGCGACCAGATGAATGCCCCAGGCGGCGGATCCGAGATCCAAATCCAACGGATCGCCAATCGCTGCCATAATTCCCAGCCCAGCAGCACCCTTGTCCAAGGTCATGGCCCCGCCATTGAACCAGTCCGGATCAATATAGCCCAGCACCAGATTGGCATCGGTGATGGTTGGCTCCACACCACCCATGCCATAACAGATAGGCCCCGGATCAGCGCCGGCGCTGTCCGGTCCGACATTGATCATGCCCATTGCCAAGCTGTCTACACGGGCGATAGAGCCGCCCCCGGCACCAATTTCCAACAACTCCACAGCCGGGACATTGATGGGCAGGCCGCTGCCTTTTTTATAGCGCACGTGGTCGATCTCAAACGTCGGCATGATGGCTGGCGTGCCGTCATCCACCGCGCCAAGTTTGGCCGTGGTGCCGCCCATATCGAAGGTGATGACGTGATCCCGCCCCTCGGCCTTGCCCACAATGCCGCCCATGAGCACACCGGCGGCAGGACCGGATTCGATGATCCGAATGGGGTAGGCTTTGGCAATCTCTGGCGACACCAGCCCGCCGCTTGATTGCATGACAAACAGGTCTTTGGTGAAGCCCTGTTGTGCCAATGCGTCCTGCAACTGGGCTATATATTGTTCGACGATAGGTTTGATATAGGCGTTGGCAGCCGTGGTGTTGGTCCGCTCATACTCACGAAATTTTGGTGCGACTTCCGACGAGATAGAGACTGACAGCCCCGGCGCGCGTTGCAAAATGCGGTCACGAATAGCCAGTTCGTGGATCGGGTTGGCATAGGCGTGCAGCAAGGATACAGCCACGGTTTCCCGCCCGGCTGCGACCAAGGCATCGATAGCCCGATCCACCGAGGCCATATCAAGAGGCAAAATCACTTCACCGTTGTGATCCAAACGCTCCACCACCTCGAATATGTGTCGGCGGGGCACCAAGGGTTTCGGCTTTTCGATATACAGATCGTAGGTCTCATACCGTTTCTGCCGGCCAATGATCAGGACGTCGCGAAACCCATCCGTGGTGATCAGCCCCGTTGCCGCACCTTTCCGCTCCAACACCGCATTGGTGGCAACGGTGGTGGCGTGAAGAACACTGTCGATGGCGTTCGCATTGATACCGGCCTTTTGGAACAAGACACCCAATCCCGCCAGCACGGCCTGGCTGGGATCTTTTGGCGTCGAGGGGACTTTTAGAAAATAGCTGTTTCGACCATCGCCTAAAACGAAGTCCGTAAAGGTTCCGCCAATGTCAAAGGCAACCCGGATCATGTCCCTGCCGTCAGCTCCGCATGAGTCTGATCAAGAGTACGGCTTAACTTCACCAGCATATCGTCGATTTCCGCCTCGGAAATTATCAAGGGCGGGGCAAAGGCCAGGCGATCACCTATGACGCGGAGGATCAGGCCATTTTCACGCCCAAATTTGTCGGCGACAGCACCGGCGCGCCCGGCCTCAAACGGTGTCCGCGTGGCCTTGTCCGCCATCAACTCCATACCCGCCAGGAAGCCGACGCCGCGCACATCGCCGACCAGGGGATGGTCCGCCAATTTCTGCAAGCCCGCAACCATGCGCCCGCCCACGCGCTGGGCCCTCTCAACAATATCCATTTCCTCGTAGACCTTGATGACCTCCAACGCCACGGCCGTCGTCACCGGATGGCCTGCGTGGGTATAACCATGGGCGAAAGCCCCCAGTTTGTCGCTTTGGGCCAGCATGGCAGAATGAATTTTGTCATTCACCATCAGGGCCGATATGGGTTGGTAGGCGGCGGACAATGCCTTGGCGCAAGAGATCATGTCGGGTTGCAGATCAAAGGTCTGGCTGCCCCACCAATTGCCCGTACGGCCAAATCCGCAGACCACTTCGTCGGCGATAAACAACACGTCGTATTTTTTCAAAACCGCCTGCATCTTGGCAAAATATGTCTTTGGCGGCACGATGGCACCCCCCGCCGCCATCACAGGTTCGGCAAAGAAGGCGGCAACCGTGTCAGGGCCTTCGGCCAGGATCAGACTTTCCAAGGCATCCGCCATACGGGTCGAAAATTCTTCCTCGCTCTCCCCCTCCGTATGCCGGCGATAATAGTGGGGGTATTCCGTATGCCGCATCATCGGCAGGGGCAGGGCGAAATCCGCGTGCATGTCCGGTTTGCCCGAAACACTGACGGCGGCGATGGTGCTGCCGTGATAGCCACGTTCGCGGCCAATAATCTTGATCTTCTCCGGTCGGCCCATGGCTGCCTGATAATACCAGGCCAGTTTTACCGCCGTGTCATTGGCCTCCGAGCCGGAGCATTGGAACAACACCTTTGACATGGGCACAGGGGCCAACTGGATCAGCTTTTCCGCCAAATCGATGCTGCTCTCGTGCGCTGTGTGGCGATAGGTGTGGTAATAGCCCAGTTTGCGCATCTGATCGTAGGCGACCTTAGCGATACGTTCGTTGGCGGAAAAGCCTAGGGCAGCGCACCATAGACCCGCGACCGTCTCCATATAGCGATTGCCGTTTTCATCTACGATAAAGACGCCGTCCCCATGACTGACGATAACCGGGCCCACTTCGGCATGGCGGCGCAGGTTGGTTTGCGGATGGATATAATAGGCGACGTCGCGGGCGGCGGCGGAATTGGGCATGATGTTCATAAACGGCTCCCGTCATTGAAATGTCTGTGGAATGTCTACCCTACAGTTTAGACGCTAGTTGAAGGCGGGCGCTATCTCTTCTTGAAAGTGATGCATCTGCATCCCGCAATAATCAGGGGCATATTGCCACCCAATTGGTCGCAAAACCCGCCCTGCCGTTAACCATGAATATGCATTGCACACGCATCTATTATGGTAAACAAATTGTTAATAATATTTCGAGGGCCGGTTTATCGGACGAAAGGTCTGGGTGTGATGTTCAATGTAAAGTGGAGACATCCCGGGGCAGCGATTGGTCTGTCCTTGATGATGATAATGGCCGGTACCGCCATGGCGGATTTGCCCAAAATCGGCGTACCGGCAGCAGTGCGCCCCGCAGCCCACGGCACACCCCCTGGCGCGGAAGCGCGGATCTTGCAGGTTGGCTTGGATTTACAGGCAAACGAATAGATCGATACTGGTGCGACCGGCCAAACGCATTTGTTGTTCGTTGATGGCTCCACCGTCTCGATCGGGCCGAATGCCTCCCTCCGTCTGGACAAATTTGTTTACGATACGGATGCGCAGGAGGGGGAACTTGTCGTTAGTGTCTCGAAGGGCCTGTTTCGCTTTGTCGGTGGCAAAATATCAAAGAAAAACGCTGTGCTGTTCAAGGCACCGACCGCCGTAATCGGCATTCGCGGCGGTGTCGCCATGGTGCAGGTGAATACGCCACAGCAAATTGCAGCAGCGAAAATTAGCGGCCAGAACCTGCCGCCTGCAGCCGCAACAATGCTGTACGGTGATCAGGTCACCATGCAAGTGGGTACCCAGACCCAAACCATCACCCGCCCCGGCTTTATGATTTCCCAAAACAGCGGCGGCGGCGTGTCATCGCCGCAAAAGGCGACCCAGGCTCAGTTGAACCAGGCCCTTGCAACCCTCGAAGAACCGCAAACGCCGCCACCTGGTGAGGATGGCGCGCAAACAGCAGAACAATTGGCTGCCATCGCACCAGCAGGCGGCGGGCCAGTGGTTGGCGATGATGATGTGGCGGGTAGTCAAATGGCGACCCTCGGCTCTGACAATAGTCCCAGCAGTGTCGCTGCAGTTGACCCAGGAACGTCGCCGGTCGGCGGCACTACAGGGACCGGTGGTGGTGGGCTTGGCGTGCTTGATGACATTAACGGCAATCCGGAAGATCAATTGCAGCCCTGCACTGTGATCGGGCAGACCAATTGCATAACTGTGGAAGTGACATCCACGCAAGAAGAGACGCCGCCGCTTGTTGAGGAAATTGCAGGACCCTTGTCAATTCCCGGTGCCTGGTCGGGCCGGGTGAATTCGTCGTCGACATCCAGTCTTGGCATCAGCGACAGCAACGGCTTTCAAAACGGCACGGTATTCGAAGGTGTATTTAACGTGGCGGCGAATGATTTTGAAGATACGCCCGGCGGATCATTTACCGTACCTGCAGGAACCGACACTTTCCCCCTAGCGATGGTTAATGGCTTTCCCGTTACGGGGTTTGGTACATTGTTGGAGGGCGATGAATTCTTGGTCTATGAATTTACGATAGATAACTCGCCCACACGGGTTGCTGCCTGGGCCGGTTTGCCGACCCCCGGATCCGCCTTCCCCACGAATGGCGTGACGCATTATAATCTTCGCCCGGATTTCGTGCTTAATTCCCGTGTGCCGTTCATTCGTGGCATCTCGGGCGGCAGTTCGGTGCCCGATGGATTTGGCGGTGCTTTTATCGATTGGGGCGCAAGTGGAACACCGCCCTTCGCCGGCTGGCGGGTGGCGGTCCAAGGTGCCGGATCTGAGCAAAGCTCCGCCGTAGGTGTTCTTGTCGGTCGGGTCTTTGATCCCGGCGACCCAGCTAACGCATCGATCTTCGCCTATATGCGCGGGACATCGCGTAGTGTCACCAGCGAATTTGTAGAGACGATCCGATCCGAGATTGATGGCTTGCACACCCAACGGGATAGCAGCCTGGCAGGTTCCAACGCGTTCTTCGGCACGACGGCACCCAACTATTTCGTCCTTGGCAGCGGTGAAACGCCGACGAAAGAATTTACCAGCACCGTCGCCTCAAATGCGGCGGAATACCGACCCTCAGTCGTTGCTGCAGCGACCACGGGCAGTACCATTGGCCGCACCCACACGACTATGTACGGCTATGCTGCAGGCGCTGCGCAGGAAATTTATGATGGCGACATAGATCCGGTCTATCTGTTTGAGAGCGATGGTTCGTGTTGCGGCAACGCATTTTCCAACGGTTACTTCCCCAATGATGTGACCATAATCTTGGACCCGACCACAGGGACATTTAACGCGGACTTTGATCTGCTCGATCTGGACGATGATCTGGGCAACGACTTAAATATGTTTTTTGGCTGTACCGCCCTGACCTGTACTGCGGGCATTGAGAGTGTTTATCTGGATAACAATACGTTCGCCGCCATTGAAGACCCGGACGAGATCGGGTCGATCTTTACCGGTGGCTATCTGACCAGCCAGACGGATGCGAAATTGTATCTGGTCACATCAGACTTTTTTGACAGCGACGGCCTGCTTCCCTCCGCCGATACCTTATGTGATTGCGAATACGTCACCTGGGGGTTTTGGGGCGGCACAAATATTGATGATGACCATGATGAAAATGTCCGCATACATTTAGCCACTTGGGTTGCAGGCGGCGATATCTGCAACGGCTGCACGTTGCCAATCAGCCAGATCGCCACCTATCGCGGCCACTTGATCGGCAATGTTTTGACTGCGAACAATTTATACATAGCAGCCGGCAACTATGAGCAGACGGTCAGGTTTGGCGCCGCAAACGCTTATACTGACGACATCAATGTGACCAATTTTGATGTCAACGCCGCCAACCCCGGCGGCACATCCTTCGACAGTACGGTCAATTCGCCGGGCGGCTTCAATGGTTCCGGTGGCAGCTTTGGTGCTGAGGTTACAAGCGGCAACAAGCGGATGGTGGTCTATGGTTCGTTCAATGGCGGCGGCGGTGATACGGCAGCCGAAGTCCTGGGCGGGTTCCGCATTCGCAATACGTCGGGATCATCGTACGATGCAGCCGGCATCATCGCGGCAAAGAAAGTGTCCAGCGTAAATCAAAACTAACGCCCCGCTTCCGAATTTGCGCCCGCTTCATTAGCGCCCTATCATGGGTCTGGTAGTAGCGGTTGTTGGAGTATAGGCGATGTCGGAAATGATAACTGGCGAACAGACGGCGCAAGACGCCTATCAGGCACAGGGCTTCCTAAGCCCGATCCGGGTCATGTCAGCGGAACGCGCCGGGCAGTTGGCCGACAAAGTCGCCAGCATCTACGACACCTATGGCGATGAGGCTAAGGGCCTTTTGGGTTCCAATGCCCATTTTGTCTTTCCTGAATTGTTTGACCTGGTTAACGACCCCACGATCCTGGATCATGTTGAAGACGTCCTGGGCCCGGACATTCTGTGTTGGTCGTCATCGTTCTTTTCCAAACCGGCAAATGATCCCAGTTTTGTGACCTGGCATCAGGATGCCACCTATTGGGGGTTGGAGCCTGCTGATATTATCACCGCCTGGATTGCCCTGACCCCCTCGACACCACAAAGCGGCTGCATGCGCATGGCACCGGGCAGCCATTCGGAAGGACAGTTGGGCCACAGCGATACCTACAAGGCAGACAATCTGCTCAGCCGTGGCCAGGCGTTGGATGTGGCGGTGGATGAAGAACAGGCAGTCGACATCGTTTTGCAGCCGGGCGAGATGTCCCTACACCATGTTCTTGTGGTGCATGGGTCAGAGCCGAACCGGACGGCGCTGCCCCGGCACGGCTTTGTGATCCGCTATATCCCCACCTATTGCAAACAGGTCGGCGGGCGCACCACATCACTGTTGGTGCGGGGTAAGGATAAATACGACCATTTCGACACCGTACCCCGGCCTCAATCAGACATGCACCCAGATGCTGTTGCCTTTCGCGAAGGCGCCAACAAGGCGGTGAAATCAATCCTGATGCGTGGTGCCAAAGTATAGCTTGAAATGTAGCGCACGGGCCTTGCCGCCCCTGGCCGTTCGGGCCAACTATTTTGTAAAAATTCAATTGGAGTATTAATTATGGCATTAGAAATTATCGGCTTTCCCCGCTCTAACTTCGTGCGCACCGTGCGCATGGTGGCGGAGGAAAAAGGCGTGCCGTACGAACATAGTCCCGCCATGCCCCATTCCGACGAAGTCAAAGCGCTCAACCCTTTTGGCTATATTCCCGTCATGCGCCACGATGGGCTGGATCTGGTGGAAAGCTTTGCCATAGCCCATTACATCGACACGGCCTTTGACGGCCCGGCATTGGTGCCCACAGATCCCCGCGCTGCCGCAGCCGTCAACCGTTGGATTATGACCACCAATACCACCGTCGATCAGATGATCATGCGTAAGTACGTCGTGGAATATGCCTTCCACAAAGACAAGGACGGCAATGTTGTCCGCGATGTCATCGACCAGACGGTCAAGCGTCTACCCAAAATGTTCGCTTTCCTGGATGGCGCGGTTGCCAATGGATATCTGGGGGGGAGCAGCTTCACCATGGCCGATTGCTTCTTGATGCCCATGCTGGCGGGGGTGCAGAATTTCCCCGAAGGTAAAGAAAACATGGCGAACAGCCCGAACTTACAAGCCTATTTCGCCAGAGTAGCCGAACGGGACAGCTTTAAGGATACCGCAGGATAGATGACTTTTTTTAGGTCTGATCAAAATGCCTTTTAGTGACGACAAATATCTTGGGACTGGATTGCCGTATCTGGAACTGATCCCGATTGCGGCGCCGGAAATGCCGCAAGCGTATGCCTTGGCGGCCTACTACGAAGAAAAGGTGGCGGCGGCACAAGACCAGCCACACCGCTTACCTTTGTGGAGCGATTTTCAACTTCCCGAACTTGTGCAACAGAACCTTGCCAGCAACGTTTTTGTTTTGGAACCCGTCGATGGCAACACTGATTGGCGATACCGCCTACTGGGGACAGAGATTGTCGCCCGGTTTGCCATTGATCGAACGGGGCAAAAGTTGCGGGAGTTTGATGACCCGGAACATGTTGAGCACCTGATCCAGATCAGCAATGAGATCGCGACGTCAGGGGTGGCAAAATATTACCGCATGATACCCCACAATATGGATTTGAAGCATCTTCAGATCGAAACCATGAGCTTGCCCATTCGCAACAACAACGACGATGAAACCTGGTTGTTCGGCGGCACGTTTTATGGCGCATGAAATTGTAGACAGGTAACAACATGACAGTGACACCAGAAGCCACGCCTAAAGCCGCTGCGGGCGCAAAGATGATGTATCTGATCAAGCGCCGGGCTACCACCAGCCGCGAAGAGTTGATCGCCCATTGGTTTGCCAATCACATGCCCGCAGTCATCGCCCGCAATAAAAACGGCGGGGCCACGGGCGGCCTGCAAGCCAGCCGCTATCTTGGCATTCTGTTCGACCCTAAAGTTGACGACGATCCTGCAAAACAACCCATCTGGGACGGCATGGCGCAACTTTGGTTCGACAAGGCACCACCGCCCTCAACCTCAGCCCATGGCGAGGTCCCCGCCGATACATTCCAGGAAATGGCAGAGCCGTATCGGCCCTGGGCGACACGGGAATACGTCATCATGGACGGGCCCCTGCCCCTCAAACCCCTGACCCTGAATGCACCCTTTCCCTGCACCCGCAGCGGCTTTTTCAAGGTCACATTTTTGGTCTGCCTTAAGGCAGGTGCTGATAGCGGAGATTTATTTGATTATTGGCTGAACGTGCACGTGCCAAATGTGCGCCAAACTATGGAAGCCGTGGGCGGCTTTCGCTATGTCGTCAGCCACAGCCTGGACCCAAACAACGAAACCTATGCCGGCATGGCGGAATTATACTTCCCTGACCCATCCGGCTGGGACCGCTATCGCGACCACATCAAACCCGACGGCATGGACGATTTCATCAATCGGGACGGCATGGAAGTCTTTCACAGCGGCACCGAAATGGTTGGGATTGAAGCGCCCCGTTAGAATATTTGATCTAGATTTCTTAATCCCGAAAGTTCACGTACTGCAGCGGTTGGTCCAGCTTCATGTCTTTGATCAGGGCGATGGCGATTTGCAAGTCATCGCGTTTTTTGCCGGTAACACGCAGCTCGTCACCTTGGATGGCGACCTGGGTTTTCAGCTTGGCCGCTTTGATGCCTTTGACGATCTTTTGCGCCAACTCCCGCTCTATCCCCTGAATGATCACCACGGACTGGCGGACGGTATTGCCGGAAGCTTTTTCCGGGTCTTTGAAATCAAATGCCTTGTAGTCCACTTTGCGTTTGGCCAGATAGCCGCGCAGCAATTCCTGCATCTGCTTCAGCTTCAATTCGTCATCGGCGCGCAGGGTCAGGACCACATCATCACGTTCAATCGTGCACTGGCTGCCTTTGAAATCAAATCGGGTTGAGATTTCCCGCATGGCACCTTGGATGGCGTTATCTACTTCGGCAATTTCCGTCTTGGAGACGACGTCGAATGACGGCATGGCGATCTACTTTCCATTTTGGCGGTTGGCGTGGCTGCAATTGCACCATCATAACCGAAAGAAACAGATCAGGACACCAAGTCGAATTCATCCAGGTTTGGTGCCGTCATATCCTCACAGAATTTGGCGAAACTGAAGGGCCACATGGCAGGGTTGCCGTTTTTGTCCAGATACCAGCTTTGACAACCCGTCACCCAGACCGTGTCTTTCATGGCGCCTTTGATATCAGTGTTAAAACTTTCCATGGCCTCCTGCTTGGCGGAGATCTCGTTGACCTCTCCGCCCCGCCACAAATCGATCAGCTGCATGACATAGGCCAACTGCCGTTCTGATATATCGATCAGGGAAAAATTTCCGATGGGGCTATTGGGTCCAACCAGCATGAAATAATTGGGGAAGCCGGGCAAAGATATGGAACGGTGGGCAGGCGTGGCATCGACCCAAACGTCTTTCAAATCGACGCCGTCACGGCCGATCAAATCCATGGGTCGCATGAAACTATGACCGTCAAAGCCCGTGGCCAAAACCAATACGTCCAGTTCATGCAACTGGCCATCCTTGGTGCGCACGCCGCCCGGTTCCACCCGCTCAATCTTGTCCGTGATCAATGCGGCATTTGGTTTTTGCATGGCGGCGTAGAAACCATCGGAGACGATCAGCCGTTTGCAGGCAGCTTGATAGTCCGGCGTCAGACGGGCGCGCAATTCCGGGTCATGGACGTTGTCTTCCAGATTGGCGCGGCAGGCATCCTGGATCAGCTTCATCTGCTCCTTATCGCCAATGACCGCCTCACCAAATGTGGAAGCAAATAAGTTGGTCAAATTGGCGTACAGATCATCCATGGCACCGGGAATATTGCGATATACGTCCTTTTCCTTTTCAGAAAACGCCGGGTTCTCCTGGGAGAAAATCCACTGTGCCGTACGCTGAAACAGGGACAAGTGCGCAACATCGTCAATCACATCCGTGGCGATCTGCACGGCAGTGGATCCGGTGCCAACGATACCGACACGCTTGCCATCCAAAGACACATCATGGTTCCAGCGGGCGGAATGAAACACATCGCCGCCAAAATCATCCAGACCAGGGATATCGGGATAAACCGGTTTATGCAGGACACCGGCGGCGGAGACGATGATATCCACCACGTCCAGGGTTTCATCACCACATTCGATATGCCATTTACCCCCTTGATAGCGGGCGCAGGTGATCTCTCTGTTGAATTTGACGAATTTTTCGATCTCGTACTTTTTCGCGACGCCATCGAAATAAGCCATAATCTCCGCGCCCGGAGAAAACCGATGGCTCCATTCCGCATTCGGCTCAAAGGAATAGCGGTACATGTGCGAAGGCACGTCGCAGCACAGGCCAGGATAGGTGTTTTCACGCCAGGTGCCGCCCAGGCTGGCAGCTTTTTCATAGAGGGCGAAATCCGTCATGCCCGCTTCCTGCAGCTTGATGGCGGTCAGAATACCCGACATGCCACCACCAATAACGGCGATACGTGGCATCCGTTTGGCTGAATTATCCTGCTCCGAAATTTCCTGTACACTCATCACTCACCTGCCTCACAACATATTTTGACGCCCTTAATAGCATCAAATGCCCTTATTTCATCAAGGCGTGGCAAAAAGCCACATGGGGCGCCTTCAAGGCGCGCCTTTGTTAGGCTAGGCTCTCTTAAGAAAACAATGGGAGGGGCAAATGGCGAAATACCTGAAACAAGGTCTTGGGCAGGCGGAGGTTGACGAGGCCGATGCCAAAGTGAGGGTCCAGGTCGAGGGCATTCTGGGGGATATCGAGGCACGCGGCGACGCTGCCGTGCGGGAACTGTCGGAGAAATTCGATAACTGGAGCCCGGAAAGCTTCCGCCTTTCAGAAGCAGAGATCGAGGCAGCGATGTCGAAAGTCGCAAAGCGCGACCTGGATGATATCCGATTTGCCCAAACACAAGTTCGCAACTTCGCCCAGCACCAAAAAGACGCCCTTAGGGATATTGAAGTAGAGACCATGCCGGGCGTGGTTCTGGGTCACAAGAACATCCCCGTAAATTCGGTCGGCTGCTATGTGCCGGGCGGCAAATACCCCATGGTCGCATCCGCCCACATGTCCGTGGTGACAGCAAAGGTGGCGGGTGTGCCCCGTATCGTGGCGTCAGCACCACCACAGGGCGGCGCACCGCATCCCGCCATTGTCGCTGCCATGCACATGGGCGGGGCTGATGAAATTCTGGTCCTGGGCGGCATTCAGGCTGTGGCCACCATGGGCCTGGGTACAGAGACAGTGACCGGCGTCGATATGCTGGTGGGACCTGGTAATATGTTCGTGGCAGAGGCAAAGCGGCAATTGTATGGCAAGGTCGGCATCGACTTATTTGCAGGCCCGACCGAAACCTTGATTATCGCCGATGACAGCAGCGATGGGGAATTATGCGCCATCGATCTGTTGGGTCAGGCAGAACACGGACCGACTTCGCCGGCGGTTTTGCTGACCACCTCCACGGCCTTGGCCAAGGACACCATGGCAGAGATAGCGCGTCAGTTGGAAATTTTGCCGACAGCAGAGATTGCCCGAGAAGCGTGGGAGAATTACGGCGCGGTCATCGTCTGTGACAGTGACGAGGAAATGTTGGCGGAAGCCGACCAACTGGCTTTTGAACATGTTCAAGTGATGACAAAGGACCCGGAATATTTCCTGGATAACATGACCAACTATGGTGCCATGTTCCTAGGTCCCCGCACCAATGTGTCATACGGCGACAAGGTGATCGGCACCAACCATACCCTACCCACCAAAAGAGCCGGGCGTTATACGGGCGGTTTGTGGGTGGGCAAGTTCATCAAAACCCATACCTATCAGCGAATTTTGACGGACGAAGCATCTGCCCTGGTCGGTGAATATTGCTCCCGCCTGTGCATGTTGGAAGGTTTCGCCGGGCATGCGGAACAGGCCAATGTGCGGGTGCGCCGGTACGGCGGGCGCAACGTGCCACCCTATACGGCGGTGGAACCGGCATAGTGTCAGTGAAAATTGGGGCAGGCCATATTGGCATCGTCGGCGCTGGCCTGGTGGGCGGCGGTTGGACCATTGTTTTTGCCCGCGCCGGTGAACAGGTGCGGGTCTATGACGCCGCCGCTGACATACGTGATAGGTTCATGGAGATCGTCGCCGGGCAGCTGGATGATTTGAAAACCTATGATCTGCTTGATGAGCCAGCCGCCATTTTGGGGCGCATCATCATCTGCGATAATCTGGGTGAGGTGGTGGAGGGTGCGCGGTTCATCCAGGAATCCGTGTTCGAACAGACAGATGTAAAGACCGAAATCTCCAACGCCATCGGGCCATTACTCTCGGATGGCGCCATCGTGGGCAGTTCCACATCAGGCATTCCCAGTTCCGCCTTCACGGAACATGTCGTTAACCGGGAACGATTCCTGGTCACCCACCCGGTCAACCCGCCCTACCTGGCCCCAATTGTTGAGGTGGTGCCTGCCCCCTGGACGGCAAAGGACGCAATCGATGGCGCCCTGGCTTTAATGACAGCTGTGGGACAATCCCCCGTGCTGGTCCGACGGGAAGTGGAGGGATTTATCCTGAACCGTTTGCAAGGCGTTCTGTTGCGGGAAGCCTGGGATTTGTACCAGGAAGGCTATGCCTCCGCCGAGGATATCGACAAAACCGTATCCGAGGGTCTGGGCCTGCGCTGGTCTTTTATGGGGCCGTTTGAGACAATTGATATGAATGCACCGGGGGGTGTGGCCGATTATGCGGAGCGTCTGGGGCCGCTGTATCATTCCATTCAAAAATCCCGCACGGACCCACAGCCATGGAGCGCTGAACTTATCAGCGCTGTGGACAACGAACGCCGCGCCAAGCTCCCTATGGAGAAACTGGCCGAACGCCGCAAATGGCGCGACCGCCGCCTGATGGCCCTGGCCGCCCATAGATCTAAACAGGCCAGCGAATGACGGCCACGACAATTGAAGGCTTTCGCCTGGACGGCCAATTGGCCGTCGTCACCGGGGCTTCCCGTGGCCTTGGCGAAGGTTGCGCGGTTGCCCTGGCGGGCGCGGGTGCAGATGTGGCCCTGATCGGACGCACCCAGGAAAATCTTGATACGGTCGCCGCACAAATCGTCGACCTGGGTCGCACCGCCCATGTCCTGGTCGGCGATGTGACAGAGACGGCAGCCTTGGCGGAGGCGTTGGGCGATCTACCCCCCTTCCAGATATTCGTCAACAACGCAGGTACCAATAGCCCACAGCCATTTTTGGAAGTGGATGAAGATACCTTTGACATGGTCATGGACCTGAACCTGCGTGCCGCTTTCTTTGCCGCCCAGTCCGCTGCCCGTTTGATGGCGGAGAACGGCGCAGGAGGCACTATCATCAACATGTCATCCCAGGCGGGCCATCGCGCCTTGCGGGACCGCAGCGTCTATTCCACCTCCAAATTCGCCATTGAAGGTTTAACCAAGGCCATGGCCTTTGAATTGGCAGAGCAAAATATCCGCGTCAACGCCGTCGCACCCACCTTTGTTGAGACGCCCATGACCAAGGCCGGCTTGGCGCAGGCGGAATTCCGTGATTATGTAGAAGGCAAGATCAAGCTGCCCCGCCTGGGACAAATCGGCGATGTTGCTGCCGCCGTGTTGTTTTTGGCGTCTCCCGCATCATCCATGATAACGGGAACCTCCCTCCTGGTGGATGGCGGCTGGACCGTCGACTAGATTTTTTTTTACGGAGCGTTCTCCCATGTCAAAACTGGTGCCTGACCTGATAGTCACCGATCATCGCGTTGAAAGCAGCCAAGCGGGCCTGTCGGTTTTCGTGCGGAACAAGCATTTAGCAGACCGCGATGCCTTCACCACGGCAGAAACTGTTTTATTCGTCCATGGTGCAACCTATCCCTCGACCATCACCTTTGACTACGCCATTGATGGGGTTTCCTGGATGGATATCATGGCCAGGGCGGGCTTTGATGTCTGGTGCGTCGATCTACTTGGCTATGGCAACTCTGACCGACCAGCGGAGATGTCCGTACCGGCGGATGATAACCCGCCCGTGGTGGATACGGATGATGCGGTTGCCGATGTGACGCGGGTTATTGATTTCATTTTGGGTCAACGGGACCTGCCGCGATTGAGCTTGATCGGCTATTCCTGGGGCACTTTGATCGGCGGCACCTACGCCGGCCAACAGCCGGACAAAATAGAACGCCTGGTTTTGTACGGCGCTGCCTGGATGGGCACCGGTGGTGCCATTTCCACAGGCAAACCGCCGGGCGCTTACCGCATGGTGGATGCTGAGGCGGCGATTGCCCGATGGTGCAGAGAACTTGATGACAGCCAGATCGCAAGCATTGCCAGCCCGGATCATAGGACGGCCTGGGCCAACGCGTTTCTGGCCTCTGATCCGGAAGCTAGCCGCCACCGGCCGCCCCAAGCCCGCGCGCCTGCCGGTGTGGTCAAGGATGTGCAGGCACGTCTGTTGGGGGATACGCCGCCCTATGATCCCAGCTTGATCCAGGCCCCGACCATGATCATTGTTGGTGATTGGGACCGGGAAACAAGGCCCGAACAAGGCAAAGCATTGTTTGATCTTTTATCCAATACGGCAGAGCGGCGTTATGTGCTGATCGGTGGCGGCACCCATTCATTGTTGATTGAGAACCAGCGTGGCGGTTTACACCGCACCGTCGATGGTTTCCTAAAGGAAGGCTGGCTAGCATGAGTGACGGTATCATTTTATGGGGCGCAATTTCCCTGCGCGCCCTGCGGGTTCACTGGGCCTTGCAGGAACTGGGCCTGACCTATCAGTTTCGCCCGATACAATCGCGCACCGGTGAAACCCTGACGGCGGAATATTCCGGGCATAACCCGAAACAAAAGATCCCCACCCTACAGGACGGCGATTTCACCCTGACGGAAAGCCCGGCCATCGTGAACTATCTGTTCAACAACTATGGCCCAAATTCAGATGCTGATATCCACTTACCGCAAAATGCGGTTGAGCAAGCCCGGGCGGATGAGTGGAGCTATTTCGCGATGATGGAGCTGGACGCCCATTCCCTATACCTGATCCGCCGGCACAAATTTCTGCCCGAAATATATGGCGAGGCGCCTGTCGCTGTCGCCTCAGCGGCGGAATATTGCCTGAAGCAAATCAATGCCGTTGCCCCTGCCATAGCTGACATCAAGGATTATATCTTTGGGTCCAAGATCAGCGCTGCCGATATCTTGTTGGCGACGACCCTGGATTTCGCTGAACGCTATGAAGTAGAGCTGCCGCCGTCCTGCCGAGCCTATCGGGATCGTGCCTTTGCCCGACCCGCATTTCTGGCCGCCAAGCAACGAAACGAGGATCTGGATGCCAATTAGCGCCCGCGACAATCTGGAAGCCGCACTGGACACCATCGAACGCCACAACGGGGCCATCAATGGCATGATCACGGTCACCGCCGATCAGGCCCGTGCCGACGCAGATGCTGCGGACCAGGCAGCGGCCAATGGCCAATGGCTGGGCCTGCTGCACGGTATGACCATGGCCATCAAGGACAATATTCAGACGGCGGGCGTGCGCACCACCTCAGGCTCGCTGCATTTCAAGGACGTGGTACCGAACCAGGATGCTTTTGTCGTAGAACGATTGAAGGCGGCAGGTGCGGTGATCGTGGGCAAGGCCACTATGCAGGAATTGGCATTCGGCATCCGCTCTGACAATCCGGTCAGCGGGCAATGTCATAACCCGTGGGATCAAGACCGAATACCTGGCGGATCGTCGGGCGGGTCAGGCGCTGTAGTTGCAGCTGGCATGGCCCAGGGCGCATTGGGCACAGACACCGGCGGCTCCATCCGCCTGCCCGCCGCCATGAATGGCATTGCCGGACTACGCCCGACCCATGGTCGGGTGCCCAACCATGGCTCGACACCGGTTTCCGCCGCCTACGACACCATCGGCCCCATGGCGCGGCGGGTCAGCGATCTGGCCCGCATCCTGGCTGTGACGGCATCCGAGGGGCCGGGTTCAGCACCGACGTCAGGGCCGGACCTGGGCAATTTTCTGCCCACCCTGAACGACGGGGTTAACGGCCTGCGCATCGGGGTGCCGGGTAATTTCTATTTCGATAATTGTGCCGATGTCATTGCAGAGGCGGTGATGACGGCGCTGCGTAACTTGGAAACACAAGGTGCGACGCTGGTCGAAGTGGATGTGGCCGGGGCGGAAACAACCCATCAATGGGCCACCATTCAGGTCTATTCAGATGCCTGCGCCTATCACAAAGACCGCCTGGATAATCATCCCGAGCTGTTCTCGAAAGGCGTTCTGGATCGCATGTTAGTGGGGCGCACATTTACGGGCGTGGATTACGCCAATGCCTGCCGGGCACGGGAAACCTGGCAACAGACCCTGGGCGCGCTGTACCAGGATATCGATATCCTGGCATCCCCCACGACGCCGGCCCCACCACCACCCATCAGGGAAGACAAATCATTGTTGGAGGCTACCAAGGATGCCTCCCGCAACACCTACGCGGGCGGATTTGGTGCCAATCCCGGCCTGTCCCTGCCCGTCGGCTTTGACGGCGACGGGTTGCCCATCGGCCTGCAACTGGAAGCCGCCTGGTGGGAGGAGCCTAAGTTACTACGCACAGGCGTGGCCTATCAAAACGCCACTGATTGGCATCTGGCCGAACCGCCGCTAAAATAATCGCAAAACAACGATCCGAGGAAGTCCATCGACATGAGTGTAAAAAATTTACTGGTCGCCAATCGCGGCGAGATCGCCATTCGTATCCTACGCGCGGCAGCCGAAATGAATATTCCTACCGTTGCAATATATGCGGAAGATGAAGCGGCATCCCTGCATCTGACCAAGGCGGATGAAGCGGTTGGCCTGTCAGGCCGGGGCGTTCCCGCCTATTTGGATGGTGCGGGCATTCTCGCCATTGCCAAAGATACCGGTTGTGACGCCATTCATCCCGGCTATGGTTTTTTAAGCGAGAACGCCGAATTCGCGAAAGCCTGCGCCCAGGCAGGCATCACCTTCGTTGGCCCCACGGCGGAGACTTTGCAGACGTTCGGCGACAAAGCCACGGCGCGGGAGCTGGCGGCCGGCAACGGCGTGCCTGTTTTACCCGGCAGCCAAGGTGCCATATCCGTAGGGGAGGCCGAGGCATTCTTTGCTGAACACGGCCCCATCATGATCAAGGCCATCGCCGGTGGCGGTGGGCGCGGCATGCGCGCCATTACCGATGCGGACGAGATTTCCGCCGCCCATGGCATCTGTCAAGCGGAGGCGTTGCAGGGTTTCGGCAATGGCGATGTCTTTGTCGAACGCTTGTTGCAAAAACCCCGCCATATTGAAATTCAGATCATCGGCGATGGACAGGGTGCCATCAGCCACCTGGGGGAGCGGGAATGTTCCATTCAACGGCGGCATCAGAAAATCGTCGAAATAGCCCCGGCACCGGGCCTGACGGCGGACTTGCGCGACAGGTTAACCCAAGCCGCCGTGACCCTTGCCAGTGCGGTCAGCTACCGCAACCTGGGCACGTTCGAATTCCTGGTTGAGGGGGACGAATTCTTTTTCATTGAGGCGAACCCCCGCTTGCAGGTGGAACACACGGTGACGGAGGAAGTCTGGGGCGTGGATCTGGTACAAAGCCAGTTGCGCGTGGCAGGCGGTGCCACGTTGGCTGATCTGGAATTGACCCAAGCTCAAGTGGGCCCGCCCCGTGGCCAGGCCATGCAGGTGCGCATTAATATGGAAACGATTGAGGCTGACGGCAGTGTCCGGCCGTCGGGGGGTGTCTTGGACAGCTTCGAGATGCCGTCCGGGCCCGGCATCCGCGTCGATAGTTTCGGCTATGCGGGCTATCGCACATCACCCAGTTACGACTCTTTATTGGCCAAACTGATCGCGCATACCAACAGTAACGATTTCACGGCCCTGGCCCAAAAAACCTATCGCGCCCTGTGCGAATGCCGGATTACGGGGCTATCGAGCAACATATCCTTTCTGCAAAACCTGCTGCGCCATCCGGCGTTCAAGGCGGAAAGCATCAACACCCATTTCATCGACGATCATCTGGCGGCCCTGGTTGAAGGCACGGACCATCAGCGCCTGTTCTTTGAGCCTGCGGGCGCGGAACCTAGCGACGGCAACCTCGTCGGCGTTAAGGTAGATGCATCCGACCCCCTGGCTGTGTTGAGCCACGGCAAAACTGAAGCGGCGGCAATTACGACGGCAAGCAATGATCTGGCCGGCCCGGACGGCACCACCGCCATTCCTGCACCTATGCAAGGCACCATCGTCAGCATTGATGTGGCGGAAGGCGATGACGTCTATCCCGGCCGTCAGATCCTGGTCATGGAAGCCATGAAAATGCAGCACGTCATCGAGGCGGAGATCAGCGGCGTTCTGCGTCAGTTGCCTGTCGCCCCCGGCGATACGGTGTTCGAAGGCCACGCCCTGGCCTATGTGGCGGAACAGGATGTGGACATCCCTGATGCAGGCGACGTGGTTGCCATAGATCTGGATTATATCCGCCCGGATTTGGCCGAGGTGATGGAGCGCCAAGGCATCACCAAGGATGATCGCCGACCCAATGCGGTGGCCCGGCGACGCAAAACCAACCAGCGCACGGTGCGGGAAAACATCGAACAGCTATGCGATGAGGGCTCCTTCACCGAATTGGGATCATTGGTTCTGGCCGCCCGTCGGGGCATGCATTCCATGGAAGAGTTGATCGAACGCACGCCCGCCGACGGTCTGGTCACCGGCCTGGGGCGGATCAATGGACATCTGTTCCCCGATGAAGTCGCCCGTTGTGCCGTGATGTCCTATGACTACACGGTTCTGGCCGGGACCCAGGGCAAGAACAACCACAAGAAAAAGGACCGCATGTTCGAGATGGCGGAGAAATGGCGTCTGCCCATCGTCTTCTTCACCGAAGGCGGCGGTGGACGTCCCGGTGATACGGACATGATTTTTTCCGCCAACCTGCATGTGCCCGCCTTTCATCTGTTTGGCAAATTAAGCGGCCTGGTACCTTTGGTCGGCATTACGTCGGGACGTTGTTTTGCCGGTAACGCGGTGTTGCTGGGCTGTTGCGATGTGGTCATCGCGACGGAAAATTCGACCATTGGCATGGGCGGTCCCGCGATGATTGAAGGTGGGGGTTTGGGCGTTTTCAGGCCGGAAGAAGTGGGGCCGATGTCCGTCCAGGTGCCCAACGGCGTCGTTGATATCGCCGTCAAGGATGAGGAAGAGGCGGTTGAGGTCGCACAAAAATACCTTAGCTATTTCCAGGGCGCGGTAGAGGATTGGGAATGTGCGGATCAGCGCATCCTGCGCCAGGCCATCCCGGAAGACCGTTTGCGCATCTATGATGTACGCAAGGTGGTTGAGAATATGTGCGACACAGGCTCGGTGCTGGAATTACGCGCAGGCTTCGGCTTGGGCATGGTGACAGCCCTGGCCCGCATAGAGGGGCGGCCCGTCGGTATCGTAGCCAACAACCCGAACCATCTGGCAGGTGCCATCGACAGCGACGGCGCGGACAAGGCATCCCGCTTTATGCAGCTGTGCGATGCCTATGACATCCCCCTGGTATTCCTGTGCGATACGCCAGGCAACATGGTCGGCCCGGTGGCGGAACAAACCGCGCTGGTGCGCCATTGTTGCCGGCTTTATGTCATCGGTGCCAACGTCACCGTGCCGACCTTTACCATTGTCCTGCGCAAGGGCTATGGCCTGGGTGCACAAGGCATGGCAGGGGGCGGTTTCCACGCACCGTTCTTCACCATTTCATGGCCGACAGGCGAATTCGGCGGCATGGGCCTGGAAGGCGCGGTCAAGCTGGGCCGGCGGGACGAGCTGATGGCGATTGAGGACCCGGAAGAACGCATGGCCAAGTACGAAGAAATGGTCGCCGCCATGTACGCCCAGGGCAAGGCGATCAATGCCGCCTCACTGTTCGAATTGGACAATGTGATTGACCCAGCAGACACCCGGGAATGGATCACGTCCGGCCTGCGCGCGGCACCGCCCGTCCCCGCACGGGAAGGCAAAAAACGGCCCTGGATTGATACGTGGTGATAAGGCGTTAGTTGATTGGCACTTGGTGAAATATGTTGCCAGACGGGCGATCGGTTGATTAAGCTGCAACGAGATGTAACGGGGAGTTAACAATAAACTGGGAGGGTTCTAAGTATGCGCAAGTCATTAGGTGTGGCCGCTAGCTGCCAGAGCATTGCTTTTCTGTAATCATTCATCGGTTCCGGGTGTGCCATACGCTCTCATCCTTCTTGTCAGCAAGATTTCATCGTATGTTGCAGCGACCCATTGAATCCACCTGGATTAATATCAGAAATCTCAACTGACATAGTTGTCCCAAAAATAAACTTGCGTGCGACCTCCCAACGACAGGACATACATCATGGAAATAAATGGAAAAATTGTAGAACTCCTCCCGGAGGTATCTGGGGAGTCTGCCCGTGGTCCCTGGCGCAAGCAGGAGTATATTCTGGAAACCGGGGGGCAGTATCCCAAGAAAATTTGCTTCATGGTTTGGAGTGATAAGATAGACGAATTCGCTATCAAGACTGGGGAAAACCTAGCTGTATCCATCGATATCGAAAGCCGGGAATATAACGGTCGCTGGTACACTGATGTGAAAGCTTGGCAGGTCGCGCGGGCGGGTGCCAATGCAGGTGACATCCCATTCGCTGATCCTGGCGCTCCGAATTCCGCACATGCTGAAGATGCATACTCGTCTATTGATGACGAAATCCCATTTTGAGCACCATCTTGGCTGTTGCCTGACAAATTCTTACCGATCCGGGTTTGCCTGAAGCAGAATGATATTGGAGCCGATTACGGCAGACCTTGCAGCACGTCCTACTTGGCTCCGTATTCGCCTGTGATTACCCTAATTTCACCCGTGGGGCCGAGAATGCCTTGGCTCCCGTCCGTCAAGGATTGAAAGTCGTATACTGGAAATTGGGGCGCTGCAGACAGAAGTGTTCTGGCCGATGACCAACGCATTGTACCAACAAGTGACAGTCCATTTCCATGACACCGGACTTCACGTTTGGCCGTCAATATGTATGATTAGCAGTAACGGCATATTCCGAACCGAACTTGGTGATGGCCAATGAGCGGAGTTTTCATTACGGCCATCGTTATTCTCAACAAGGAGACCCTTAGCGATGACCGTC
>JAPKBD010000497.1 GCA_028824965.1 Alphaproteobacteria bacterium
CTGGGTAAGCCCCTAAAGGGCATTCTACATTCCCCCGCCCGTTTGAAGATCATCACGGGCACCATTGCGCCTGCCGGTGTTCGCGTCAGTGCGGAAATTGCCGATGGCATGATCCCCGTATTCATGAACCCGGATCGTTTTGACGTCTTCGAAGACGCCCTAAAGGATGGGTTCGCCAAAGCCGGTGGCGGAAAAAGCCTGGACGGTTTCGATATTTCGCCCTTCTGCTTCGTCAACCTTGATGACGACGAGGAAGCTGCCCGTATGCCCACACGGTCAAACCTGGCGCTTTATGTGGGCGGCATGGGTGCGCGGGACAAGAATTTCTACAATGACTATGCCAAGCGCCTGGGCCATGAAGATGCCGCCGTGGAGATCCAGGATCATTTTCTGGCCGGTCGTCGGGCCGAGGCCATGGCTGCGGTACCCGATAGCTTCGTCGATGAGGTCTCTCTGACTGGCCCGGCGGGAAAAATTACTGAGCGCCTGCAGGACTGGAAGGCTGCGTCCAAGCAGAACAAGGTCAAATCATTGCTGGCACGCGCCAGTAATTCGGCGGAGCTGCAGGTTCTGGCGAAAGCTGTACTTTAGAAGGACAGATCATCATGGCCATGAAACGCATCTATTCTGACCAAGTCAGTGAACCCCAGGCGGAAACCTGGTCGAACTGCAAGGTCGCCGGTGATTTCATTCAGATTGCGGGCTGTGTTTCCGGCTATGAAAATGACGTTATCGCCGGTGGTGATGATGTCTATGAACAAGCCCGGATCACCTTCACCAAGATCAAAAACTTGGTGGAGGCGGCGGGTGGCGTCATGGATGATCTGATCAAGGTCACAATTTTCGTCACCGACATCACCCGCCGGGAAGAAGTGTGGAAGGCGCGGCGGGAATTCTTCTCAGGCGATTTTCCATGCTCCACATTGGTTGAAGTCTCCGCCCTGGCCCGTCCCGGTCTGGCGGTGGAAATAGAGGCGCACGGATTTTTAGGATCGAGTAAATAGTATGCAAATTAGTGGTATGGCAGCTGTCGTCACAGGCGGTAGTTCAGGCCTGGGTGCGGCAACAGCGCGGCATTTGGCAAAGGCGGGGGCAAAGGTTACCATCCTCGACGTTAATATGGACCTCGCGCAGCAAGTCGCCTCCGAGATCGGTGGTGTCGCCGTGGAATGCGATGTCAGTTCCGATGAGCAGGGTGAGGCCGCGATCAAGGCCGCGCGGGATGCCCATGGCCTGACGCGGATTTCCATTTGTTGCGCCGGCGTCTCTGAATCCCGCAAGATACTGGACCGCAATGGCCCCGCACCATTGGCGGATCATCGCCGCATTGTGGATATCCATCTGGTCGGCACCTATAATATCTGCCGCCTGGTTGCAGCGGAGATGGCGGAATGTGACCCGGTGCCAGAGACCGGCGAACGTGGCGTGATTATCAACACAGCCTCAATCGCAGGGTATGACGGGCCCCCGGGCGCGGTCACCTATAACGCGGTGAAGGCTGCTATTGCCGCCATGTGCCTACCCATGGCACGCGAATTATCCCGTCATTCAATCCGTGTCATGGCAATTGCGCCGGGTATTTTTGAAACGCCGATGGTTGGTGTCTTGCGACCGGATTATG
>JAPKBD010000498.1 GCA_028824965.1 Alphaproteobacteria bacterium
CGGGCTATGGCTCCAGCCCGCATTTCCTATATTCCGGTCGCGATAAGGACGGGCGGGATTTTCAGTTGATGGAAATCCTGTATGGCGGCATTCCCGGCCGGCCTATCGGCGACGGCATGGACGGCCATTCCTGGTGGCCGTTGTTTGAGAATATCCCAGCCGAGTATCTGGAAACTTACTATCCCTTGCTGATCGAAGGCTACAACTCGGTCATGGACACGGGCGGGCCGGGCCTGCATCGGGGCGGCAACGGCATTGAAAAGGTCTATCATCTGTTGGCCGACGGCGATGTCTCTATCCATGATGACCGCCATATCAGCCAACCTTGGGGCATTCTGGGCGGCAAGCCAGGTGCGGTGTCCCACAAATGGCTGATAACCAAGGATGGTGAGAAATCGCCCCTGGCATCAAAAATAGATAACGTTCGGGTCCGCCCCGGTGATCGCATCGTCTTTTGCACGGCGGGCGGTGGCGGTTGGGGCGATCCATTGGAACGGGATTTACGCGCGGTCCGCAACGACGTGGCCCGCCGCCTGGTCAGCCCGGATGCGGCACGAAACGAATATGGCGCTGTCCTTAACGGCACCATCAATGGTGCTGATCTATCTGTTGATCGCCGCGGCTCTGAAAATTTACGGTCAGGTATGCGGCGAAACCGTAAAGCGTTGCCATTGTTTGATTTTGGCGAACGTCGCGGCGGTCGAGCTAATTAATGCCAGTTGGTACCAATTAGCACCAGTAAGTAACTACGTTAAGAACGAATAACGAAACGAAAACCTAAACGAATTTGGGGTGTTTGCACGATGTTTGAAGCTGGAATTGCGCTGTTTATCACGGCCATTGTGGTCCTTGCGATCCTCTATATCATTTCGATCTGGATCTATAAGCGAGCGCCGTCGAATATGTGCTTTATCCGCACAGGTTTTCGCGGCACCAAGGTCTGTTTGGGCAAAGGTGCCCTGGTCCTGCCGGTATTTCATGAAGTTTCCTGGGTCTCGTTGGAAACATTGAAGCTAATCATTTCCCGCTCCCGCGATCAGGCAATATTGACCTCAGACAATATTCGTATCGATACGGTGGTGGAGCTGTATACACATGTGGGCCACACGGACGAAGCCGTCCTGGTCGCCTCCCGCAGCCTGGGCGAAAAGACCTTTGACAGTGACAAAGTTCGCAATCTGCTGGAAGCCAAAGTGGTCAGTGCCCTGCGCAGCTATGCCGCAACCAAGACCCTGAAAGAATTGCATCAGAACCGCGACGCTTTCTCCAATGATATCCGCAACGGCGTGACGGAAAGTTTCACCTCCAACGGCCTGGTCCTGGAAGAAGTTTCCATCGTCACTTTGGAACAATCGGGCAAGGAATTTTTCCGCAAAGACAACGTCTTTGATGCCGAGGGTCTGAAGGTCATCACCGAAATTACTTCGGATGCCAAACGCAAAATCCATGACACGGAAAAACGCACCACTGTCTCCATTCGTCAAAAGGACCTGGATACCCAGTTGGAGCTGTTGGAGATTGAGCGCCACGAGGCTGTGGCCCGCGCCAATCAGGACAAGGAAATCGCCAACGAGCAGGCCAAACAGCTGGGCGAAAAACAAATCTTTGTGCTGGATCA
>JAPKBD010000499.1 GCA_028824965.1 Alphaproteobacteria bacterium
ACCACCCTTTATGAAGTCGCTCATGGGATCCGGAAGACCGCGAGTGGGCGGCGGTTGACGGGTTGGACCGCGGACGCCGCTGGCCCGGTCAGCCGAGACAGCCATGCGTTCGGTAATCTTGCTCTTGGTAATATTCCAGACCATCATGTCGACGGCCATGGAAAGCGGGCCGTCATAAGTCTCGCGTATCCCGCTGCGAACGCCTGCGAGGGCTTCCTCCATACTGTGATAGGCAACGGCATGACGCGGCTTTATCTCGCTCATGATTTTGCCGAAAGCCGGCCCGGATGTGTGGAAGGAGCAGCATGCCCGCCAGGCAAGCTGGGGAGGTTGGCCATAGTCTTTCGTGAAATACTCTGGCGACCCAAAGGCTTCGTGGATCACGAAATCGGCGTCTTTCGCGTATTTCACAACCCATTTGTTTGGTGAGGAGTCGCCGCCAAAGACAAGCTTCAATCCAGCATATTCAATAAAGAAACTGACCGGACCATCACCGGCATGGATCGCGGGGATGGAGCGGATTACGATGCCGTTCTGGTCATAGACGACGGCATTCTCGGCCTTGTAGTCGAACTCGTGAACGATGATTTTGCCGGGCAGGGGCGTGATTTTGAAAGCACGGGTTTGATAATCCCAATTGAAGGCCTGTAGGAAATGTTTGATGGCGTATGCCGTGCCCATGTCTTGTGACATGCCGCTCGGCCCCCAGATTTCCAGCGGCATCGGTCGGCCTGCGGTCCAGCCGCCGGCCCATAGGGCGTCAAAACCCCCCCAATGATCGGTGTGCAAATGGCTCAGGAACACCTTGGTCAGATATTCTGCTGGGATCATCAGTGCATTAATATTGCGCATGGACCCGGTGCCGATATCGAAAATTAACTTCTCGCCATTGCCGAATTCAAACAAGAAACAGGCTGAGGCCTGGCCGCGCCGCTGGTCCGGCATACCTGTGCCACAGGCGATCACGCGCACCTCGCCCGCATCAAGGACTTCTGTGCCCGGATAGTAGACGTAGCGGTCAGGCGCAATCTCGTTCGGCCCCTTGACGACACCACCCGCAGCTTCAGCCGTTGAAACAGGGCCTGGGAAATTCGCCGAACGAACTAATTGCCAGCCAACCGCGCACACGAATGCCACGGCAATTATGGAAGTCCCAATATTGTGGATCTTGCTATGCATTTGTCCCTCTTTCCCTCTGCGTTAGGTGTCTTGTTTTTCGAAACGCCGCAATTGAAGAATGCCTGGTATTTGAACCTCAGCCCCAAACCTGCACCGCCGTCATAGGGCCGGTCGCTGGCAAAGCCGACAAGACCTTCCATGAAAACCGCTTTATTGACGGTCCAAATGTTAATGCCCGGTGATGGCATTTACGACTGTCAATACTTACAGTCAGTTACGCGGGAAATGTTCTTGAAAGAGGTCAAAATTCACGCAACCCGATAGGCAATGCCTGAAAAAGACCACCCGAAAAGCACCCAGGCAATCGACGATTGGGTTGATGCCGGCAATACCAGTGATCAAGCTTTCGCCAACAGACGCCGTGGCGGTAGGCCGTCACAAATCCTGCATCCGACGTCGCGTAGTTACATAGGCCAGCACATCTATAGCTTT
>JAPKBD010000009.1 GCA_028824965.1 Alphaproteobacteria bacterium
TGAGAGCCACTTATAAATCGAACCCAAACTGTTCAAACAAACCGAGCCACCTCTGCCTATGTTTTGACTTGAGCGAACGCGCCGCCCCAAAATATCCCGCTACATCTCGTGGTATCTCGCAAAATGCTACCCCATTTGTTACCCCAGGCCATTTCCACCGAAATTCACCTTCCGTGATTTCGATGCTCGGACGCTAATTTGCCAGCGTAGGATCGGCGCTGATCAAGGCGGAGGTGTCGAATATATGTCGCACTTCTGCGTTTTGCAGACAGCCACGTTCCTGCATCTCGGAATGGCAGGCGGGCAGGTTGTAGTGGGGGATGGCGGGATAAAGGTGATGTTCAATATGGTAGTTCACCTGATAGGGAAACAGAAACCACAGCAACCACGAAGGGCCTAGATTGGTGCGCGCTGCCAACAAGGGTGATTTTTCATCCCTGACCGCACCATGTTCGCATATGGCCCGAAAACGCAGCAATGCCTGCAGCACTGTGCAAAAGGGCAAGATCCACAGAACCAAATATTCCAGGCCGTATCCTGAAATAATGGCTAATGCCAAGGCGCTAACCTGAAACCCGAGAACAAGCCAACGATCCTGCCGCGCCGCCTTGCGCAAACCGGGCGCGGTGTCATGCAGCGGCTTGGTTTTACCCACGTTCACGCTGGGGGCTTCGTCATTGATCGCAGGGGCGCCCATGAAATAGGCGAAGGTTTTTGGTGCCGTGCGGCCCGTTAAATCAAACAGCAGTTTCCGTATCAGGTAACGCCGACCCCGTGGATAACCGCCATGCAGAGGAATGTCGGGGTCCTGGCGCTCATATAAATGATTGTGATGCAGGCGATGGACGACCCGATAGGTGCGCATGGAAATCCCCACCGGCGTGGCCAGGGCACGTCCAATGAAATCGTTCAGGCTGCGGTTCTTGAACAGGCGGTAATGGGCCGCATCATGGGCCAGGACAAAACATGCCTGTTGGCGCGAAGCGATGATGATGATCGCGGGGACAACGACCCATGGCGTCCACCAGTAAAAGGAGGCTGCGATGCAGGCTGCAATTACTGCGACCAGGGAGAAGACGGAATTCCAGGCCTTGGTATCGTTCTGTTGTGACAGTTTCTTGATCAAGGCCGCAGGCAGACCAACCCGACCTACCTGGCCACGTTTATCCTGGCGAAACTCTTCACCCTGTCTGTGCTCCTCAGCCATGCCTGATTTGTAGAGTTCTATAGATTTGATAGCCAGCGATTTTTCGTGCGCTGGTGTCCAGTTGGTATAACATCAACCCATCATCGAACAGCTTTATGAGTGAACCCATGCTAAGCAATTCCCCTATCGTGAACCGATATGTCGACCGCACGCCCGCCAGCCAGGCCTTGGCAGAAAGGGCGGAAAAACATTTCCCATCAGCCATAACCCATGACAGCCGCCACACGACGCCTTACGGCATCTATGTGGATAAGGCCAAGGGTTCTCGCAAATGGGATGCGGACGGCAACAATTATGTGGACTATTTTGGCGGTCACGGGGCCTTGATGCTGGGCCATCGTAATGTGGAGGTTGAGGTTTGTATTCAAGACGCCTTGGCAGCCGGCACCCATTTTGGTTCCTCCCATCATTTCGAAGTGGCTTGGGCAGGGTCCGTGCAAAACCTGATGCCGTCCGCTGAACGCATCCGCTTTACCGCTTCGGGGACAGAGGCGACGTTGTTGGCCATGCGCCTGGCGCGGGCCTATACGGGCAAAAACCGCATTGTGCGCTTTCGCACCCACTTTCACGGCTGGCATGATCATATGGCCTTTGGCGTGGCGAACCATTTCGACGGCACTGCAACGCCCGGTGTTTTGCCGGAGGTCGCTGCCCAAGTTACCTTGCTGGACCCGAACGATATCGATGCCGTGGCCCGGACGTTGGAGGATGACAAGGAAATTGCGGCAATCATTTTGGAACCCACGGGCGGCGGCGGCGGCATGGTGCCCCTGGTGCCTGATTTCGTAGTGCAACTGCGTGAATTGACGGAACGCTATGGGGTGTTGTTGATCCTGGATGAAGTGGTCACAGGTTTCCGCGTGCATCCGGGCGGGGCCCAGGGGTTGTATGGTGTGACGCCTGATCTGACGACATTGGCGAAAATTTTGGCGGGTGGCCTGCCGGGCGGTGCTGTTGTGGGCCGGACGGAAATTTTGGAGCGTCTGGATTTCAAGTCAGCGGCGGACAAAGAGTTTGAGAAGATCCACCACCCCGGCACCTTTAATGCCAATCCCCTGTCGGCAGCGGCGGGCACCAAGACCTTGGAGATCATCGCCAATACGGATGCCTGCGCCAAGGCCGCCGCATTCGGTGCCAAAGTCCGGGAACAGCTGAACGAAAGTTTTGTCCGCGCCGGGATCGCCTGGGCCGCCTATGGAGAGCAGGCGAGCTTTTTCATCTTTATGAACAGCGCCGGTTTGAAGTTTGATCCGTTGAATTTCGATCCGCTTTCAATGTCCTACCAGGATTTGAAGGGTAAGCCGGCGGGTTTGTTGAACAAGCTGCGTTTGGCTTTGTTGATTGGCGGCGTCGATATCTCTGGTGCAGGGGGCGGGGTCATCTCGGCCACCCACGATGACGATGACCTAGCCCAGACAGTGACGGCGTTTGAAGATGCGGTAAAGATGCTGGGGGCCGAAGAAAGCCTACCCAAACTCTAACCAGCGATAGAAAGTAGACAAATGGCGGAAGATTTCACAGGCAAAGCAGGCATTGTAACAGGTGGCGGTTCCGGCATCGGCCGGGCGGCAGCGATCCGGTTCGCTGAAGCCGGGGCCAAAGTGGTTATCGTCGATGTGGACGAAGATGGCAGCAACGCCACCAAGGCGATGATCGATCAGCTTGGTGGTGAGGCGACGTGTGTTTTGGCCGATGTTTCCCAGGAGGCTGCGGTAGAAAACATGGTCGCGCAAACCATCGCCACCTACGGCAAGTTGGATTTCGCCTTTAACAACGCAGGTATCGCCGGCGATATTGTGCCGTTGATTGATTACACAGAAGATCTATGGGACCGGGTCATTGGCATCAACCTGAAAGGTGTCTGGCTATGCATGAAACATCAGATCCGACAAATGCTGGATCAGGGAGAAAATGGGGCCAAGGATGGAAATGGCGGTGGCGCCATTGTCAATACGGCCTCGATCATGGGCCTGGTCAGCAGTGCCACTAACCCGGTCGCCTACACAGCAGCTAAACACGGTGTCGTCGGGATAACAAAATCCGCCGCCCTGGGTTATGCCGAAGCGGGCATACGCGTCAACGCAGTGTGTCCCGGCTATATCATGACGCCCTTGGTGGCAGATATTTTCGAGCGCCACCCAGAGCGCAAGGCCGCAATAGTCGCGGACCATCCAATTGGCCGCCTGGGCACGCCCGAAGAAATCGCCGCTGCTGCTGTCTGGCTATGTTCCGATGCGGCATCCTTCGTCAATGGCACCGCCATGACGGTTGACGGCGGCTACGTCGCCCATTGATCACACGGGTATAGCGGACAGGCACTAATGTCGGGCCATGTCAGAGCCGGTGAAATGGACGACTTTGTTGCGACCGCTCTCTTTTGCCTGATACAGGGCGCTGTCTGCCTCTGCCATGATCGACGCTAGGTCGCCCCGTGCCTTCGCCGCTGTTGTCACGCCAATGGAAACGGTGACGGATAGAGAACCGGCTTCTGTTGTCATGGCCAGGTCCAGCACGGCACAACGCAGACGGTCTGCGACCATGTGGGCCATTTCGGCGTTCGCTTCGGGCAACAGTGCGGCAAATTCCTCGCCGCCAACACGACCCAGAATATCTGAATCCCGTAACGCGTCCTGACAGGCACCGGCGATTTCGCGCAAGACATCATCGCCAACCCCATGGCCATGTTTATCGTTGATGGCTTTGAAATGATCCACATCGATCATCAACAGCGAGATGTTTCTGCCATAGCGTTTGGCCCGGTCGAATTCGGCCTCCGTCCGTTCAAAAAAGCTGCGTCGGTTGGCGATTTCGGTAAGGGCGTCGGTGGTGGCCAGATGTTCCAGGCGTTCATGCAAACGTTTGCTTTCATCAATGTCGCGATAGACGGCGAGATAACCGCCCGAGGCGATGGGGTGGCCCCGGCATTCCATCCATTTGCCGCTGGCCAACTGTTGTTCGTATCGGACCGGATCTGTTGTGCGTGCGATGGCTTCCTGGGCAGCGACCGCGGCGGTAACGTCTTCGTTGTTCTTCGATAGATCGCGGCGCATGGCCTCGCCAGGGTTTTCGGCACCTAGAATATCAGCCCCGTCCAGTTCAAGAACTTCAAATAGGCGATCATTCCATGCGACCAGGTTCAGATCCTTATCCAATACCTGCACGCCATCGGGGATGGCCGTCAGCGCGGTTTCCAATACATCATGCTTTTCGGCGAGGGCCTGTTCAGCCTGCTTCCGTAGGCTGATATCGGTGGAGATCGTGGTGGTAGAACCATCGGGCAGACGTTGTTCCGCTAACAATATCCAACGGCCATCCTGGCGTTGCAGCTCAAACGGTGCGCCGGGGTTTTAGTGCCGGGCCAGGCGATCCTATATCCAAGCCTCTTCCGCGCCAACGGCACTGGGATAAGCGCCTGCCACCATGGCCGTACGGATATGCGTTTCAAATAGTACGCCGGGCTGAACACTATCAATCACCCTGGCATTGATATCGCGAAATTGCTGGTTGCAGACAACCAGGCGGTCATCGGGCCCCCACAGAACGAACATCTCGTCCAAATTCTCAATAGCCCTGATCAGGCCATCGTTGCGCTGTTGGGCTTCGACCTCCGCCGTAATCACAGAGGCGGAACCGCGATATCCTAGAAAAGCCCCCTGGTCATCGAAGACAGGCCGACCGGACGTGCGCATCCACTTAACGCCATCGGTTGCACGTCGCTGAAAAAGGAAGTTGGAGAACGGTTCCCGCCGTTGTAGGGCTTCAAGGTGGGCCTGCCAGACTTCGGGCGCGACGGAATCCGGTATGCCGAAATCCTCCCGCCGCTTGCCGTAGTGCCATTCCGCCGCGACACCAGTGATGTCATAAACACTGGGCGAAAAATAGGTAAAGCGGTGGTCTGCATCCGTTTCCCAAAACCACCCGCCCATGGCCTCGGCAAAATCTTGTAGGCGATCGCGGATGGAACTTTCGGCTAGACTGCCCCTTGCTTGACTAGCCTCCAGCTCGAGCACGCGTTTGCGCAAACGCGTAAGCTCACCTGGCGCTTGTTTTTGAGATACATCGACATCTGCAGCTTCCTGCGTCGATGATGTAGCCGGGACTGCATTTTTTGGCTCATGCATGCAACAAACTCACCCGCAAATACAATTCTCCTCGCAGGCAATAAGATAGCGCGCACGTCTTAAGAAACAAGCAATGCCGCAATGCCTTTGGTCACGATAAGTTGTTGCCTGAAGACTAATCTGAATTTGTAACGTTGTAGGACTTCAGTTCTTTGGGGGACAGCCAATAGGTATCCGATTGGTCCGTATCAAGGCCCGGCGCCAGTAAGCGAAGGGATACGCCCATGCGGACCAAATGCTCTGCCTTATCAGCCGCGATTCTGGCTGATGCTTTCTCAATCTTCGAGATCATCCAGCGCAATCGAGCATCAAACGGAATATCGGTCTTGTCTTCAAGAACTTTTTTAATGAAGGCAATGGCATCTTTATCCGTGGTCATTGTTGCCATATGAACGCCGATATTAGTTTTCTCACCCGCACCTCGTAGTACGCCGCCAAGAAAGGCCCAAACACAAGCGCTGGCGCATGTTGCACCTTTCGGTACACGGGTGGCGCTGCCCAATTGGCGCAACAAGACGCCGATCCTCAGGCCCGTATAGAAATGCCCGCCAGGTGAGTGAAATAAAATTTCCTGGGTATCAGGATTGGCCTGAAGCCATTTCTGCATTCTTGCGTCATCGCCCTCTTGAATTTGACCTTGGACCAGGAGCACCCTTTGACCGTCATGTTGGCTGGCTTCAAATTCCAGTGCGGCCGCATTTTGAGCGGATAAAATCAGGGCCGCTAAGCAGAGGGCTGCAATGTGAAATGCTGCAATGTGAAATGCCGCACGGGGAAATGCTGAGCGGGCTTGTGTTAGGCGGGCGCCCACCGGCCCGTGCCCTCTATTTTGCAAAATTGTGTAGTTTCCTCAATTTCCTCACCCTTGATATAGGCGACTTGCCGAACCGTGCGGCATTCCCGGCCTTCACTAAAGGTTTTAGCAGATATGGGCGTGGCAAAGCCTCTGACCGAAATGTTCTCCTCACTTTCCCATTCCACACGATCGCCGGTTGGAACTGACAAAGCCGTTGTTCTTGCCGCGTTCGCGGCCAGGCGATCAATCTCATCCAACTTCGCGCCGATAATCGCGCCGGCAACACCGCCCATCGCAGCGCCCAGGACTGCGCCAAGTTCCGCCCCGCCGTTACTGCTGCCGATGAGCGCGCCTGCCACGCCACCAATGATCATGCCCAGTGCAGTTGCCGTCTCTTGTTGTGAGCCGGTGGTCTGGCAGGCAGACGTGGTGAAAAGAGTGGAGATTACCACCAAGACTTTGAATATACTGCGCCCTGAAAATTTCATTGTCACACCTCTAAGTCGTGCATTGAATTTTAATGCATCATAAAGGCGCGCTCGTATATGTTAAATAGGACGCTTGTTGTTCTAATTTACGGGGCTTGCGAAAAGCTAAATCAGTTTCCGCAATACGTGACTGCGATTGGTGGTGAAGGGGCGTACCTGTCCGCCCCATCGGCCTGCTTCCACTGCTTCGGCCCAGGCAGCGCTGTTCAGGACCTCCGGGCTGTCAACTTCGTAGACGGCGATGTAATGGGGCAGCCCTTCGCCCGTGACGGGAATTTCCTCACCCGCCATAGCCAACGTCGCGGGAACGGTCTTTAGGCGGGAGACAGCGACCACGCCGGGAACTTTCAAAAGGGCGGGGATATGCTCCTCATCATATACTTCGTTGAAGAGAGCCTCCTTTTCCGGCGCGACATCCATAGAGACGATAAAGGCGTATTTGGCTTGAAATGGCATTGGTTAGTCTCCTTTAAAATATGTTGGTCTAATCATAGCTGATTTGGCTGGCAGGTATATGCCGCCATGTGGTGTCCTGTTCCTGTTCCTCCAAAAAATGCGCACCCATGGAGACGGAACGCGGGGTCAACAGAAAAAGCCGGGTGCTTTGCCAGGTAAATCCCAAATCCAGAATGACGACGGCAGACACGCCATCCAAATTCATGGGCACCACCTTGCCGCCCCGTTGGGCGGCTAGCGCGGCCTCCACCGCCATGCCAAGGCGGCAATAATTGCCAAAGGTGCCTTCACCCTGGGCCACGGCCAAAACGCCCGGTGCGCGGGGGTCGGCACCGTGCAGGGGAATGCCATAACCAGGCACGCGTTGGCCTTTGTTGCTGGCGTCTTCGACAATTTGCGCTGCAACTTCGCTTAAGACAGCATCGTCGATCTGTTGATTGTCCGGGTTGTGGGGGGCAAGGCGTTCCACCATGTCCCGGGCCAGCTGTTCACCCAGACCACCCATGCGATCACCGAATGCCAGAACCCCGCCACCCACTGCCGCCTGGATCGACGTGCCGTAGGAGGCGAAACAACGACTGATCATAGATGGCGGTGCGATACCATGTTCCATTGAAGCCACCAGCAGCGCATCCAAGACCCGCGTCTGTTGTGCCGTTGGCAGATGTCCGGCCAGCATCAGGAACATCATTTCGGCGAAAGTGGTTTTGCCGATCAGTTCGCTGAGGGGTTGGCCCCGCACCATGATCTCTTCTTCTGTATCAGTGCTGATTACCTGGGAGATAGATGTCTTCCAGCTGGACATATCTTGTGTGGCCATTCCGTTGCCTCCTGCTTTGTACAAATGCGCTGACGCCAAATTGTCAGATTCGATCAGCATTACAAGTGGCTAGTTGGTTGTGCTCCCCCATTGTGTTTGGGCGGCTAATTTGGGAGCATGGGAAAAACCTGACGAATAATGGGAAGGACACCATCGTGCAAACATTGACCAAGGAACAACGCCGGGCCTGGGATATTAACGGCTACATCCATCTGAGGGGCGTCTTTGACGGGGCGGAGGCCGCATCGTTCTGCGATAAGGTGGACGCCTTGCGGGCCCAGCCGGGGTATGAGCCGACGGATCTGCCCCGCGGCCATTACGGTTGGGTGGAGCACGGCAATCCGGATACGGAAAGTTTTATGGATCGGCGCGATATTCTGCCCTATGACGCGGCCTTTCGAAATCTAATCGATCGCCCGGAAGTGTTCGACCTGGTGGTTGATATTATGGGCCCCTATCTTGCCTTCTCTATGGCGCAGGCCATTGTGCGCGCCTCTGATCCGGAATTCCTTGGCTATACCCATACAGATGGCGGCGAGGGTATGCGCCGTGTCCGGGTGACGGAGAGCAGCCACCCCCTCGCAATGAAAGCGTTGTATTTTCTGACGGATGTTTTGGAGCCTGACAGTTCCAACTTCACGGTTTTCCCCGGCAGTCACCTACGACCCTTCCCGGAACTGGACGAACCGGTGATCACGCCGACCACGCCGGGTGCCGTGCCCATCACGGGCAAGGCGGGGGACTGCATCTTGTTTTCCCATTCCCTGTGGCATGGACCGGGGCGGAACACATCCGGCCAGGCGCGAAAGACCCTGCTGTATAATTATTGCCAGATGTTTGTGCGCCCTTATGATTATGGCCTTGCCGCAGATGTGGTAGAGCATTGTACGCCGCGCCAACGACGCCTGTTGGGGGATCTGGGGTATGATTTCCGTCCAGGCTCCTACGTCTATGTCCCCGAAGATCAGGTAGAACTGATCACCGGCCCCGGATCATAACAAGCAGCAACAAAGAGACATTCAATATGGCACCGAATATGCACCTGGCCTTTGTCCTTGGTCACGGGCCCTCTCAGCATTCCATTGGTGCCTGGGCTATGCCCAAGGCCTATCGCGGTTTTAACTATGCTCAGCCCGGCTTTTGGGAGCATCTTGCCCGCACCCTGGACCGGGGCTGCATCGACATGCTGTTCTTTGCCGATATGTACGGGGTCTATGATGTGTTCGAGGGCAAGGCGGATGCCGCTGTCAAATACGCCATCCAATTTCCCCTGCATGATCCCGCCCACTTGGTGCCGCTGATTACCCGTGCCACGAAGGGCCTAGGCGTCGGCATCTCTATCTCCACCACCTATGTGCCGCCCTATCATACGGCCCGATCCATGGCGACCTTGGATCATTTGAGCGAGGGGCGCGTGGCCTGGAATGTCGTGGCCAGCTATGGCCGCAACGCAGCCGCGCAATTTAATATGACGGAGGAGCTGTCGAAGGAAGAACGCTACGCCCGGGCCGAAGAATATATGCAGGTCTGCTACAAGCTGTGGGATAGCTGGGAGCCGGACGCCGTGGTCATGGATCGCGGTGACGGTGACGGTGATGGCGGCTTGATGTTCGCCGATCCCGCAAAGGTGCACAAGATCCATCATAAAGGCGAATACTTTCAGGTTGAAGGTCCCCTGTGTGTGGCGCCCGGTCCCCAGGGGCGTCCGGTTATCATTCAGGCGGGTGGTTCCGGGCCGGGCATGGATTTTGCCGGTCGTCACGCGGAAATACATTTCGCAACCTCGTCCAGCCTGGAGGGCATGGCCGAACATCGCGTCCGTATTGATGCCAGCGCCCAAAAAGCGGGGCGCAAGGCTGAGGACATCCGCATGTTGTGGGCCAGTTCCGTGTTCCTGGGCGATACGGAGGCGGAGGCCAAGGCGAAGGATGAGGCCCTGCGCGCCATGGTGCCGCCTGACGGGGGCCTGGCCTTAATGTCGGGCCATTTCGGGGTGGATTTTTCCACCCTGCCCACCGAAATTCCGATCGAGGAAACGGGGATTGAAGATACGCCGGGCATGCAAGGTATCGCTAATATGTTGCTGCGGGATTATAAAGGCCAAACGTTGGCTGAAGTCGCGCGCATGTATGGTAACGGCATGGGCGGTTTCCGCGCCATCGGAACGGCGGCCCAGGTCGCTGATAAAATGGAAGAGGCATACGAGGTTTCGGGCGGCCATGGATTTATGTTTCGCGGCGGCGAACTGCCGGGCAGTGTGAACGATGTGGTGGACCTGTTGGTGCCCGAGTTGCAGCGGCGGGGCCGCTTCCGCACGGCATATGAAGGGGAAACCCTGCGTGATCGGTTGTTGAGTGACTAGAGCAATTCCGATCAAATGGGAACCGCCCAAATAGCTTGGGCTGTTCTAAGGGATTGGAAAAATTGCTCTATTCTTAAGAGACAGAGTATTTCCCAGTCGGAAATGCTCTGGTGAATTTGGTGAGGATGGACCCTAATGAACAGTAATTATCAGGCCAAAATTGATGGGCTGAAAGAAGACGCCCGGCATATTCGGCGTAATATCTGGCGCGCCTTGCATGGTGCAGGCGGCGGACATATGGGGGGATCATCATCGGCGGCCGATATCCTGGCCGCATTGTATTTTCACCATCTGAACCTGCGACCAAAAGAACCTGATTGGCAGGACCGGGACCGATTTGTTCTGTCCAAAGGGCATGCCAACGCGGCCCTGGGCGCCACGCTTGCGCGGGCTGGATTTATTGACGATAGCGTGCTGGATCAATTCTATGTCTATCAATCGAACTTTGGCATGCATCCCGACATCAAGATGGCCGGGGTCGAGATGAGCACGGGCGGTCTGGGTCATGGTCTGTCCGTTGGCCTGGGCATGGCGCTCGGCGCGCGCATGCAGGGCAAGGATTTTCGCACCTGCGTGATGGTCGGTGATGGGGAGCTACAGGAAGGCTCCAACTGGGAAGGGGCCATGGCGGCAGCACACCTTGGCCTGTCCAACCTGACCGTGATCCTGGATTACAACAAAATCCAACAATCAGGCACTGTGACCCAGATGATGGGCCTGGAACCGGCAGCTGACAAATGGGCCGCCTTTGGCTGGGCCGTGCGTGAGATCGATGGCCACGATATGAGCGCTGTTGTCGAAGCCCTGGATGCATTGCCCTATGCGGAAGCGGCGCCATCTTTAATCATCGCCCACACCATTAAGGGCAAGGGTGTCAGCTTCGCCGAAGATAGCTTCCTTTGGCACAATAATATGGTTACGGACGAGGTCTATGCAAAGGCCTTGGCAGAGTTGGGAGAGCCGGGATGAGTAGCGTCGAACAAGCAGCAGCGGAACAGCCCCAATCGAAATCGCCGGCGTGGGAAGTTAAGGCTGCAAAGCAATCGCGTCTGGCCTTTGGCCTGGCGGTTGGTGAATTGGCCCGCAGGGATGAAAAAGTTGCAGCGATTTCGGCCGATACCATTGATCTGTTCGGTTTGCGCCCGTTTTTGGAAGCCAGCCCCGAACGTTTGATCGAGGCGGGGATCGCAGAACAGAATGCCATGGGTATCGCCGCTGGTATGGCGACCACGGGCATGCGGCCGATCATCTGCGGCTATGCACCGTTCATCACCACCCGGTCGTTGGAGCAACTGCGCAATGACGTGGCCTATGCCAATCAACGTGTCGTCATCGGCGGGGCCTGCAGCGGCATTGTCCTGGCCATGTCCGGGGGGACGCATCATGCGGTGGAAGATATCGCCATTATGCGTAACATGCCGAATATGACCGTGATCGCACCTTGCGATGCGCGGCAAACCTGGCAGGCGGCCTTGGCGACGGAGCAACTGGACGGTCCCTGCTATCTGCGCTTGGGGGGTAAGTTTGATGAACCGGATGTGACGGAATTGGACGCTGATTTCCGTATCGGCAAGGCAGATCAGTTGCGGGATGGCAACGATGTTACCGTGATCGCCTGTGGTGCCCTGGTTGCACCCGCATTGGCGGCGGCAGAGGCCTTGGCCCATGATGGTATTGGGGTTCGAGTCATTAATATGCACACCATCAAACCGCTGGACCGGGATGCCGTGTTAAAGGCCGCGGCTGAGACCGGCGCCATTGTCACGGCGGAGGAGCATCGCGTTACAGGCGGTTTGGGCGGTGCGGTGGCGGAATTGCTGGCCGTTGAACTGCCGACGCGTATGCGCATGATCGGTATGCCCGACGAATTCGCGATCATCGGGCCGACCGCACGGGTGCGGGAGCATTACGGCATGGACCAGAATGCCATTTCGGATGCCTGCCACGAGCTGACAAAATAGATGACATGATGGCAGGTGTCGGGGCAGGCGATGGGGTATGATTGAAATCAGAGTGTCCCTAAAATGCCCGGAGATTGGGAGCAGACGTTAGGAGAACGCACATGCTTGAAACCACGGTCGCGGGAAGCTTGCCGAAACCAACCTGGCTGGCGGAGCCTGAAATCCTTTGGCCCGGCTGGCGGCTTGATGGCGATACTTTGGTCGAGGGCCAACAGGACGCAGCCCTTGCATGGATCAAACATCAAGAAGACGCGGGCATTGATATCGTCAGCGATGGCGAACAATTCCGCAAGCATTTCGTGCACGGGTTTTTGGAAACCATCGAAGGCATTGACTGGCAGTTGATGACGACCATGGGTATCCGCTATGACGCCCGGGTGCCGACCGTGACGGCCGCTGTCCGCCGCCCCGCCTCTGTCCATGGTGCGGGGGCCAAATTTTGCCGTGCGAATACCGACCGGAAATTGAAATTCACCTTGCCCGGCCCCATGACCATTTGCGACACCATCGCCAACGCCCATTACGACAGTCGCCCGGACATGGCCATGGCCTTTGCCGATCTGCTCAATGCCGAAGCGAAAGAGCTGGAAGCCCTGGGTGTGGATGTCATTCAATTCGACGAACCGGCCTTCAACGCTTTTATGGGCGATGTTGTGGAATGGGGCGTGGATGCATTGCACCGCGCGATTGATGGCCTGCACTGTAAGACGGCTGTGCATATCTGCTATGGCTATGGCATTCAACAGAACATCGATTGGAAGCAAAGCCTGGGCGAAGAATGGCGGCAATACGAAGAATTTTTTCCAGCCCTGAATGACAGCCGCATCGATCAGGTTTCCTTGGAATGCGCCAATTCAAACGTCCCCCTGTCCGTCCTGGGTCTGCTAAAAGACAAGGAGATATTGGTTGGCGCTATCGATGTCGCCACCGATGTAATCGAAAGCCCGGAACAAGTGGCCGCGACCCTTCGCGCGGCGATGGAATTCGTCGATCCCGAACGCATCGTGGCCTGCACCAATTGCGGTATGGCGCCTTTGTCGCGAGAGGTGGCCGAGGCAAAAATCAAAGCCCTGGGCCAAGGTGCCGCCCTGCTGCGCAAAGAGCTGAGTTAGAACGTCTGCTATAAAAATATTGGGAAATTCTTCAAGCAGACGATATTCGGCAGGAGATTTGCCAACTGATTTGGCCGTTGCCCGATAGTTTGTCGTAGTTCAGGCGCTTTTTCTTGGCTTGTTTGCGCAGGACGTCTTCCAATAGGCCCCGGGTTTCGGCGTCCAGGTCTTCCGCTTCCAGGGTCAAGGTAAGGGGCAATTGGCTTTTTCGTTTGGTGGCCTTGGACTTTTCTGGCTTGCTCGTGCCAGACTCCTTACCGCCGCCACCAAAAATGCCATCCCAGCCGGAACGGTAATCCTCCGTTGCGACGGAGGAGAAATAGCTGATGGGGCGGGTATCCGTGGATGCTTTTTTGCTGCCGCCGCTGGCGCTATCAGACGCACCTGATGAGGTATCCGTGGATGTGTCGGCAGATGTGTCAGAGGCTGTCGACGTCTCAGAGGTCGCTGCGGTCGTCGTGTCCGACTTTGCGGCCTCTGCCTTTGGTGTTTTGGACTTCGCAGTATCTGCTTTTTTTGCCTTGGCGGTGGTCTTGGTTTTAGGTGCTTTAGCCATAGTCGATTACTTACCAATCAATAAATACAGGTTTGGGTGCCGAAACCATCAGGCGGTTTTTGCGACTTCCAGGTTCAATTCTTCGATCATCTGTTCCCGCATGATGAATTTCTGCACCTTGCCGGTGACGGTCATGGGGAATTCTGTGACAAATTTGATATAGCGGGGGACTTTATAATGGGCGATCTGGCCGCGGCAGAATTCCTTGATCTCATCCGCATCCGCCGTCTCACCATCCCGCAGGATGATCCAGGCGCATAGCTCCTCGACAAATTTCGGGTCCGGCACGCCGATCACCTGGACGTCCTGAATTTTGTCGTGACGATAGAGATATTCCTCAATCTCGCGCGGATAAACGTTCTCACCACCCCGGATCACCATATCCTTGATGCGGCCCACAACATTGCCATAGCCGTGTTCATCCATGGTGCCCAGATCACCGGTGTGCATCCAGCCGGCATCGTCGATGGCTTCTGCCGTGCGTTCCTCATCACCCCAATAACCCAGCATGACGTTATAGCCGCGGGTCAGGATCTCGCCCGTCTCGCCAGGCGCCACGATACGCCCTTCGCCATCAACGATCTTACTTTCCACATGGGGGATGGAGCGGCCCACCGTACCCACCTTGCGTTCCAGCTCATCATCCACGGCGGTGGAGAAGCTGACGGGGGAGGTTTCGGTCATGCCATAGGCGATGGTCACCTCTGACATATTCATTTTGTCCACGACCTGCTTCATCACCTCGATCGGGCAGGGGGAGCCGGCCATGATGCCCGTACGCAACGTGGACAGATCAAATTTGTCAAAATCCGCATGGTCCAGGGCTGCAATGAACATGGTCGGCACGCCATATAATGCGGTGCAGCGTTCATCCTGAACTGCCTGCAACACTTCCGTCGGGTCGAAGCCTTCACCGGGATAGACCATCGCGGCACCATGGGTGATGCAGGCCAGATTGCCCATGACCATGCCAAAACAATGATACAGGGGCACGGGGATGGCCAGGCGGTCACCTTCGACCATGGAAATACCCTCGCCCACAAAGAAGCCGTTGTTGAGGATATTGTGGTGGGTCAGGGTCGCACCTTTAGGAAAACCCGTGGTGCCGGAGGTGAATTGAATATTGATGGGATCATCGAACTGCAACAACCCGGCCAGTTCGGCCAGGCGCGCGCGGCCCTCATCATTCGCCATTGCCGATATGTCGGCGAAGTTGTACATGCCCGGCGTCACATCATCGCCCATACGAATAACGGCCGTTAAATCGGGCAGCTTTTCAGATTGCAGCTGGCCCGGCTGCGCGGTCTCAATCTCCGGCGCCAGGGTTTGTACCATGCCAATATAGTCGGAGGTTTTGAAGCTGGGGGAGATGACCAGCGCCTTGCAGCCGACTTTATTCAGGGCGTATTCCAGCTCCGCCAAACGATAGGCAGGGTTGATATTAACCAGGATCAAACCGGCCTTGGCGGTGGCGAATTGCGTAACCGTCCACTCAGACGTGTTTTGGGACCAGATGCCGATACGGTCCCCCGGCTGTAGTCCCAGGGCGATCAAGCCGGCGGCAAAGGCATCTACCTGTTCTTTCAACTGCGCAAAGGTCCAACGCACATTCTGATGGCGCACCACCAAAGCCTCTTGCCCGGCCCAGCGCTCTGCGGCTTTATCAAAATGGGCACCAATAGTTTCACCGATCAACGGCTTTGCACTGGCCCCATGGCTATAACTTTGCGTCAACGTGCCCATCAGTTCTCTCCCCGTATGCGTCGCAGGAATATTGCGCTGGCAACCATGCCATGTCGGCGGATAATTGTCAGCCTGCAGCTTTGGCCATCACCGTTGCCATGCGTCGGGAAAACGCTGCCGGGTCCGGCAGGGCCTCTCCCTCAATGATACGGGCCTGGTCCAACAAAAGGAATGCCAGATCGGCCAGATCATCCGCCGCCCCGCCCTTGGTGGCAGCAGCGGACATGTTTTTGATCAGATCATGTTTTGGATTGATCTCCAATATCCGGACGCTGTCGGTCTTCAATTGATTGTGGGCTTTCAACATTCGTTCCAACCGCATATCCATATCGCCGTCATCGGCAACCAGGCAGACGGCGCTGTCGGTCAGGCGATCCGTAGTGCGGACATCTTTTACGGCCTCACCCAGGGTTTGCTTAACCAGGGCGATTAAGGTGGCTAACTCGCCGTCCTTGGCGGGTTCTACCTTGTCGTCGTCCTTGCTTGGTTCCTCACCCATATTGGACAGATCGGTGGAGCCGCGCGTCGCGGACGTCAGGTCATGGCCTTCATATTCGAATATGGCAGATAACCAGAAGTCATCCACAGGATCGGAAAGCAGCAACACCTCAACCCCGCGGGCCCGGAAACCCTCCAAATGGGGGCTGTTATCCAGGGTCTGTTGGTCATCGCCGGTAATATAATAGATCGCCTCCTGACCTTCTGTCATACGGGCGACGTAATCCTTCAGGCTGACCAGACTTTCCCCGGCGGTGGAGCGGAAGCGGACCAGCTCCAACAACTCCGCCTGACGGTCATGGTCTTCGTACAGGCCTTCCTTTAGGACGGAGCCGAAGTTTTTCCAAAACTCAGCGTATTCTTCCGGTTCCTTCTCTGCCTTCTTGCTCAGCTCCGACAGAACGCGCCGGGTTACGGCCTGGTTCATGTGCTTGATCAGGGGACTGTTCTGCAGCATCTCGCGGCTGATGTTCAGGGGCAGATCCTCGCTATCCACGACACCGCGCAGGAAACGCAGATAGGATGGGATCAGACCTTCCGCCTCGTCCGTGATGAAGACCCGGCGCACATACAGCTTCACCGCATGGCGGCGGGCGGGATCAAACAGATCGAAAGGAGGCCGGGTCGGCACGAACAACAGCGAGGTATATTCGATCTTACCCTCGGCCTTGTAGTGAATGTTCAGCCAGGGGTCATCCATGGCGTGACCGACATGGTGGTAGAATTCAGTATATTGCTCGTCTGTAATCTCGCTCTTCGGGCGACTCCAGATGGCGGAGGCTTCGTTAGCCGCCGTCTCCTCCCCGTCATCGATTGCCAGCATGATGGGCAGGGCAATGTGGTCGGAATATTTTTTGACTATTGTGCGCAGGCGGCTTTCCTCCAGCCACTCATCCTCATCCGCTTTCAAGTGGATCACAATGGACGTGCCGCGGTCTGTGCGTTCGGCCTCCGCAATCGTGAACTCACCCAGGCCGTCTGAGGTCCAGACCCAGGCGCTATCTTCGCCGGCCCGGCGGGAGGTGACTTCAACCTTGTCGGCGATCATAAAGACGGAATAGAAACCGACACCAAATTTGCCGATCATCTGCATATCTTCTGAGGCATCCCCGGACATGTTCTCCATGAACGCAGATGTGCCCGAACGCGCAATGGTGCCCAGGTCGCCGATCAGGCCATCCCGGTCCATGCCAATGCCGTTGTCTGACAGGGACAGGGTGCGCGCGGTCTTATCGACATGGATGTGAACTTTAAAATCGGGGTCATCGCCCAGAATTTCCGGCTCCGTCAGGGCCAGATAACGCGCCTTGTCACAGGCGTCGGATGCGTTCGAGATCAATTCCCGCAGAAATATTTCCTTGTCCGAATAAACTGAATTGACCATCAGGCGCAAAAGTTTCGCCACCTCGGTCTGGAAGGAGAGTGTTTCCTCGCTCATCGCGGATAATCCTTATTTGGCCGTAACTGTATGTTGGACGTTTACGTCGTAACTGTATGTTGGACGTTTATTTGGCGTCTTCGTCTTTGATCAGCAAGGTGGATGCATTCGTCATGAAATCCTTTGCCTTATAATCCGGTACGATATAAGCCCAGGATCCATAACGCTTGTTAATCTCGGCGACTTCTGCTTTCGCGTCAGCCGCACTTTTCATGTCTTTTTTCTGCTCATCCTTCAAACCATCCAGGTTGATATCGTCTGCATCAAACATGGCGAAAAATTTCATCCAATGGACATCCTTGCGCCCATTTTTGCCTTTGATCACGGTGATTTTGACGGTGACGCCGTCAAAGGTATTGAACACCGCCTGGTTGGCGCCGGTAAAATCGACCTTATCGGCCTGACGGACATCCTTGAAATCCAGAAAGCCAAGGGCAGAGCCAAGGGAATTGCCAATGGTATCACCAGCCGGTTTCATGCCGGTGGGAATGTCGACGACCTTGAAATCGCCGCTGTTGGGGTCTTTGCGAACAACGCTGACGCGGTCGCCATTGGGCTGGATCGTGGATGCGGCCGATACGCGTTTGCGCGCGATGGTGGGCAGGCTGTCATCCAGCCAACGATCAATGGTCTCCCACACTTCCACGCGCCCTGCGGCAAGATAGCTTTGTGCCTGATCCAGGCGGCGGACGTAATAGATGCCGTCCTCTTTCTCGCCCGGTTCGGATTTTGTTTTGCCAACGACGATGGCCGCCATCGGTTTGCCTGCACTGTCCGCCAGGGCAATGGTGGTGCCACGGCCGCCGTCTTTCGATGATTTCAGAAACAGGCGGCTATGCAGTTCAGGTTTGGCGGTCTTTGCCTCAAGCATGCGCATACTGGCCATACCAACGACGGCCTGTTTAATGGTCGCGAACTTCACGGGGTAGCCATCCCGTTCCTTCACCTGCCAGCTCTCACCGTCATCGGTTTTGACGCGCAGAATGGTAAAGGCCAGCTTCGGTGTGTGGACGTCGATGCGGGCGATGTCGTTGACTTGATCCATCAGGCCCGGGAACAAGCTGTCGGGCGGCGCCAGGGAGGCTGTGGCGCGGCCACGTTCTATCGTTGACCAGGCGGCTGCGGCAACGGCCAGGGCCGTAACAGCGGCTAAAATGGTAAATGGTTTGGTTTTCATAATCCGTTCTCCCCTCAACGCCGCGCTGCTGCTGCGCGCCGGCGTCGGCGTATGCCCATCACAGCCAGCATGGCGGCGACCACGGCAACAGCCAATGGCATTAAGCCTACATTGGCGAATTTCAAACGCGCCTCAAGGCCATCGATTTCCCGGTTTAGATTATGCTGAACATCACGCAGCTGCTTACGGGTTTTTAGAACCTGGGTGCGGGCCAATTTAATTTCAGCCGCCTGTTCAGGTGTTAGCAGATTGCCGCCACCGCCCGCGCCTTGGGCCCTGGATTCCAATTCGGCGATACGCGCGGTGCTTTTTTCCAGACTTTTCTTCAATTTGCGTTCTTCGGCCTGGAATTTCTGCTCCGCCGCCAAGCGCATGGATTGAACCAAGACGAATGGCCGGTTCGATTTGCCCCGGCTACGCAGGCCAATCAGATCCGACGACCCGGACAAATTGTCCAAGGCGTTGATCACGAAATCCCCGTTGGCCGCGATTGGCACGACCATCTTTTGGCCCATCATATTTCGTTGGCGCAGCCAGAACTGGTCATGCAGCATATCACTGTCGGCGACAACGATGACGCTGATATCCTTGGCGCTTTCGTTAAGGTGGCCGGTGTTCTTTCGGCCCTTTGGCGGGCCGTCAGGAAAGGCCGATTTCACTTTGCCGCTTAGACGGGCGGCCAGAACATGCTGCTCCCCATCAGGTTTGAACATTTCCAACAGACGATCCGGCGCGGGGCCAAAGCGGACCATGTTCGTCTCCATCCGCATGGCCTGGACGCCGGTGAAAATCAGCGGTGTCACTTTGACGTCGGTGTCGGGTAGGGTCAAAACGGTGCCTGTATTGGCGGTCATGATAGGGCCAAGATCTGCGGTGACCACGTCATCGGGGTTCAGGTTCGCCCCGCCCAATTGCAGCCAGACCAAATAGCGGACAACCCGCTGTGCGCCGCCCTGGCCGGCATTGACCTGTTGCGAGGTTTCGTAGTCGGCAAGGACATGATCGGTGGGCACAGAGACGCCCCAGGCATTCAACAGCTTTTCCAGATCGGATGAGGCCAGTTCAATGGCGCGTTGTTGATTACGCTGGCCGCCTTGTTGGTCCCGTGCCGTTACTTCTGAAAAGGGATCCATAAAGACCAAGGCCCGGCCACCGGCCATGACGAATTGATCGATGGCATACAAAGCCTGTTCTCCCAATCCCAAAGGATGGGCAATCATCAGGATATCCACGTCTTTCGGGATAATGCCCTGGTTCATGTCCAGGGCGCGTAAATCGAACACGCCGCGGATCGCGTCAACGATGCCCCAGGCCTGCGCGCCGCCGTTTAAACGCATCATGGGGGAGACGGTCGTGTTCATCTGCAAGCCGGTGATCAAACCAACAACAGGCTTTTTCGGATCGCTCAAATTGTACAACATCCGGGTCAGATCGTATTCCAGGAAGGCTTCCTTCTCGCGGCTGAAGAACGGCACCACTTGGCGGTCGTCGATGGTGTTGGTGGCGACCAGGCCGAAATACAGACTTTCCCCTGTGCCGATGGGTACGGCCTGCATGCCCAGGCGGACGGCTTCATCCTCTGCATCCGTGAAGGGTTCGGGGTCGATAATTTCCAAGCGGACTTTGCCGTTTGATAGGTTGGCATATTCCTCCAGCAGCTCACGCACACGCAGGCCGTAGGATTTGACGTTGGGTAACTGATTGGCAAGCTTTTCCGAGAAATAGAAGCGCAGGCGCACAGGCTCCGGCACCTCTGCCAGGATACGTTTGGAGCCGGCGCTCAACGTGTAGAGGCCGCTTTCGGTCAAATCCAGACGGGCGGAGCGGAAGATATTGGTTGAGAAAATATTGACGGACAGAAACAGAATTGCCGCCAGGGCCAGGGCCAGGATCGCAGTTGTTGAACGGTTCATGTATCGATCCCCTTAACTGGCTTTTTTCATATCGACGATCAAAAGATTGGCAAACAGCCAAAATAGGATCAACGACAGGAAATAGACCAAATCGCGCACATCAATGACACCATTCTGAATGGCATTGAAGTGGGTCAAAAAGCTGAAGGACGCGACCGCGTCCAACAATGATTGCGGGGCCCAGGCCGCGAAGAAATCCAACACCACCGGTGCGCCCGCAACCGTGAACAAAAAACAGACAACGACGGAGATTACAAAGGCGATGACCTGGTTTTTTGTGGCCGCAGATATGCAGGCACCAATGGCCAGATAACCACCGGCCATTAACATAGACCCTAAGTATGAGGCGATGATGACCCCGTGATCGGGCTGTCCCAGATAGCTGACCGTGATCCACATGGGGAAGGTCAGGCCCAGGGCGATGATAATAAAGACCCAGGCGGCCAAAAACTTGCCCACCACGGTGGACCATGTGGATAGGGGCAGGGTCAGCAACAGCTCAATAGAGCCTGATTTGCGTTCCTCCGCCCACAGACGCATGGCGATGGCGGGTACCAGAAACAGATACAGCCAGGGGTGAAAATTGAAAAACGGCTTTAAATCCGCCTGGGCACGGACAAAAAAGCTGCCCATGTAGAAGGTGAAAATACCCGTCAGGAACAAAAATATGACGATAAAGACATAGGCCAGGGGCGTGGAGAAATAGCCACGCAGCTCCCGCCGGAAAATTGCCAACGTTGTTGCCATTATGCGGCCTCCCCATGGGTCATGTCGCTGGTTTCGCTGGCGATGGCGTCCGTGACAGCGGCGGCACCTGTTATGCTGCGGAAGACTTCGTCCAGGCGGGGCGCCTCCACAGTCAGTTGGGAGGGAGACCAGTTTTGCCGGCTTGCCAGGTCCGCGACCTCTGCAATGATGCTCTGTTTGCCATTGGGGCTGCCTTTCGGGTAGACCCGATAAAGCGAGCCTTCCATTTGCTCAACCCGCTCAACGTTACTCAGGGCTGTCAGGGCATCTGCCACACCGTCATTTTGGCAATCGATCAGGACGGCGTTAAAGAGGGGCGATTGGCTCTCCAGTTCCCCCGGTGTGCCGTCTGCGACAACGCGGCCATTGTTAATGATCATGGCGCGGCTACAGATTGCATCCACTTCTTCGAGAATATGGGTGGAGATGATGATCGCCTTGTCCTTGGCCATGTCCGCGATCAAGCTGCGCACTTCATGTTTTTGGTTTGGATCCAGGCCATCGGTCGGCTCATCCAAAATCAAAACCGGGGGATTGTGCAAAATGGCCTGGGCCAGTCCGACCCGGCGCTTAAAGCCCTTTGACAATGTTTCGATAGGCTGTTCCAGAACCGCTTCCAGATGCACATTGGCAATTACATAGTCCAGGCGTTCGGCCCTGGTTGCCGCATCCATGCCACGCACATCGGCAATAAAATTGAGGAAGCTGATCGGCGTCATATCCGGATAGGCCGGTGCGCCCTCTGGCAAATAGCCGATTTGCGCCTTGGCCGCGATTGGGTGAGTATCCACGTCGAAGCCTGCCACCCGGACCGACCCTGCAGTGGGTGCCATAAAGCCGGTGATCATCTTCATTGTCGTGGATTTGCCCGCACCATTAGGGCCCAGAAACCCCAATACCTGGCCTTTTGGCACCTTAAAGCTAACGCCGTCGACTGCCCTTAAATGGCCAAACGTCTTTACCAGGCCATCGACCTCAATCATCCAATCCATAGATGTTACGCCTCTTTCGCCAAAATTTATCTGAAGTGATTTATTTGGGATGAATTTGACCCGTTAAATAGTCGTTCAGCACCGAACCTACAAGAGCTTTGCGCAGGTTCTGTTATGCCGTATAGACTAATGTCTGGGGACCTATGGAAAATCTAGGGTAGCCGGTGACAAATTCTTCCGATCCATCTGACGCTGTGGATATAAACCGGCGTATGATTTCGCCCTGCGCCGGTGTTTGTATCCTGCATACAGAGACGAAACTTTGCCTCGGCTGCTATCGCACCATCGAAGAAATCGCCGGCTGGCAGGAAATGAGCGCCCCCGATCAACACCGCACCATGGCCGAAATTGCCCAGCGCCGCACTGCGGATGGTCGCTGAGGGGTCATTTAGGCTCTCCCCCGGCCAGAAAACTGCATCAGCCAGATGCCGGCCAGGACCAGGGTGCCGCCCAGCAATTGTACGGGCGTCATAACCTCGCCAAACAGCAGATACGCTGCGGTGATGGACACCAGGGGCTGGGCATTGGTGAACATGGCGGATTTCATGGCACCTATATAAGCCAGGGCCAGGAAATACAGGGGCACGGAGGTCGCCTGCAATATGACCACGGCCCATAGCCCGCCCCAGCCCCACGTCGTTTGTGGCCATTGAATGGTGCCGATACTCAAACACAGGGTGATCAAAACTGCGGCCGCGATCAGGGCCATGTGGGTGGTCACCACAATTGGTTCATAGTCTTTCATGCGCCGGACCAGCCAGACCGCATTCCAGGCCGCAGCCGTCCCTGCGCCCAGGGCCAGGGCGACGCCGCGCCAATCCACGATATCCAGGGATACCCCCAGCATCAGGGCCAGGCCAATAAATGCGACGATGATGGCTATCAGGTTGGGCGTGGTGATCCGCTCTCCCACCACAACGATATTGAGGACGGCGATCATCGGCGAATAGGTGAAGAACAACAACACCGCCAAGCCGACCGGGATAAATTCAACGGCACCCACATGGCCATAGAACATCATGGCCGTCAGCACGCCTAACCCGGCGCAATGGAGCCAGGCCCGCCATGGCAGGAATAATGACCGGCCGCTGACCAGGCAGATAGCCGGTAACCCCAGGGCCATCAGACCGGCCCGGGTGCTGGCCACTGTGATGCCGTTTGCACCACCTTCGTAGGCAAAGTGCGATAGTGCAACCGCCAGGCCCAAACCCACCGCGGCCAGGACCGCCAGGGTGGTGCCCAGGATCTGATGGCGCGCCTCAGTCAAAGGTCCCTGCGCCAAGGATCCAGCCTTCCTCATCCTCGATGACTTTTCGTACCTCTGGGCCCAGGCTTTCGGGACCCGTCAGATCGCCTGCCAACAAACCTTGTTGATCTCGGTCAGCCAAATGGCGGGCGATTGTTTCTACCTGAACGGCATCTTTGATCTGGTCTTCGGTAGTCGTGATCTTCAAGATCGAGGGATAGACCTCCGCCAAAATCACCTGCCAGGCCCGTGCCGGAACGGCCTGCGCCGGATCGGGCGGGGCCAGGCCCGTCTCGAACGGCCAGACCAGGGTCTGGCTTGCCAAATCAGGATGATCGCGCAAAGCCTTTAGAACCGGTATGCCCATCAATGTCTGGGAGCCGACGGAACCTGTGGTGTACAGCTTCCAACATGGCTGGCTGCGGGGCAGCCAAGTTTCGCAACGACGCCGTTCTGGTATGGTTTCATCATAGCGATAGGTTTTGCGGGCCGATAATGTCGCGCTTTGGCGGTGTGTCGGGCAGCCCCAAAACGGAAACGGCCCGCCCGATATATGCTCGTTCAATTGTGCCGCCACTTCGAACCGATTGTTGCCGTTGTCGGCACTGTCCCGGATCATGCCGTCCAAACCATCCCAGACCGCGCGCCAGGCCGGTCCGGCAAAGCCGCCAGCGTCGGCAAAGCCAGCCGTGCGGGCAAAGCCGGCGGGATAACCGTTGGGAAAGTCAAAGCCCGCCAGAACCCGTTGTCCATCCCCTACCAGGTTTTTCAATATGTCCGCAATTTCATCCCGGGCCTGCCAGCGGGTGGACGGATTACACAACGCCGTCCTTTTGTTACCCTCCAACAGGCAATACCAAATACTGTCCGCACCGCGTTTGGGCGTAGCATTCGCGCTCCAATCCACAATCAGATAGGCGTCAAAAATGGTCTGGCTCATGGTGTGAGCCTCACCTATCGTTCGGCCATTAATTAGTCAGGGCCTCAAACGTCGACGGCGCTTTCTGGCGTACGCGGAAGCCGTCACGTTCTATTTCCAGCACCGCCATGCCGCGTTGGGCAACGCCGTCGGGACCGAAACGGAAAATACCGTCGCTGCCGACAAAGCCGTCGGGGTTTGTGATGGCGCGGTTGGTGAAATCCGGGCCGCCGGCTTCCTGGCCCAGAACGGCTGCCAGAGCCATAGCGTCAAAGGCCAGGGATGCCAGGCGTGGTGGGGTCTGGCCATAAACGGCTTTGTAGCGGTTTCGAAAACTGATGGCTGCTGCCCTGTCCGCACCCGCGAACCAGCCGCCGATCAAAGCCGGCTCCAGCCGCAGCTTTGGATCATCCCAGCGGCCGGTCCCCAACAGGCGAATTTCCGTCGTGTCGATGTCGTAATAGGGCAGCAAAGGTGCGAGGGATTTTAATAATTCTCCCCCTTCGGGCAGCAGAACCGCATCGAAATCGAGCTCGCCCATCGTGTCATGCTTTTTCAGGGCCTCCAGCATCAGCTTGGAAGATTCGCTTGCGGATGCTTCCAATTCCTTGCGGTGAGACAGCAGGGCCTGCCGGCGGGCATGATAATCCCCAAGGCGTTTAACCGATTTGTCCAGTTCCTCGCCGTCAGGGGAATAGAATTCGGCCCTGGCCAGTTCCGCACCGTGCCGCTCAACCGCCTCCCGCATGGCGTCCAGCACCGCCAGGCCATATAAATCGTCGGGCAACAGGGCTGCAATCCGGTGTAAACCACGGGCGGCGGCAAACCCGATCACCGCACCAACTTCCTGCGACGGCGTGAAGCTCAAAATATAGACGCCGTCGCCCGCGACGCGTCTGTCGGATGAGAAGGAGATCATGGGCACGCCCCGGCTTTGCGTGATCACGGCGGCGGCCTCAACAGATGTATTGAAAAGGGGCCCCAAAATAATCTCGGCCCCCTCGCCAACCAATTCTGCGGCTGCCTGCACCGCGCCATGGGGGGTGCCGCCCGTATCCCGAGGCATCAGCAACAGCCGTTGGCCGCCAATATCAAACAGCGCCAACATGGCCGCATTCAACATGGCCTGTCCCAGTTCCGTGGCACCTGACGGTCCGCTAAGCGGCAATAACAGGCCGATACGTGTCGGTTGCCCCTCTATCCCCGATGGTGGCTTCAAGGTTGGGGCGCTTTCCACAATGACCTGCTGGGGCACAGGGGCGGTGCCAATGACCGGGGCCGGGGTGGGCGCTGGGGCCGGGGTAATATATTCCGCCGGTTTTTTAAAGGTTTGTTGTGTTTGAGATGGCTTTTTTGCTTCTGCCTGGGGGGGCTGTGCTGGCACACTAGTGATGTTAGGTAGGGGCAATTCCGCGCAGCCCGTCAAAACGCCAGGGACCAGAAGACATGTCAGCAAAGCAACCGCCGGACCAAAGCGCCCGGGAACCCTCTGGCGATCAACCCTCTGGCTATGGCGTCGATGCCCATTCCAATGATGTAGCGGCGAAAGACGCGCGCGCGTCGTCTTCATCAATGTCTCCCTCAAACCAAAGCGTAAACCCAAATCAGGTCGACCAATCTAATGTGGCAGCGGCAGGTGGTAAAGCCGCCACAACACCCACCGAAATACCCACCGAAAAATTGGCCACAGCATCCGAAACGTCGCCGGGCCCAAAAACGAAAATCCAGTCATTCACGCCCGGCCTTTATATTGTCGCAACACCCATCGGCAACGCCCGCGATATTACCTTGCGGGCCTTGGACCTGCTGGCCGTCGCCGATGTCATCGCCTGCGAAGATACGCGGGTCACGAAAAAGCTGTTGCTAATGCATGGCATTGCCTGTCCGACCGTCGCCTATCACGACCATAACGCTGCGCGTATGCGACCGCAGCTGATAGAGCGCCTGAAAAAAGGTGAAATTGTGGCCCTGGTCAGTGACGCGGGCACGCCTTTAATCTCGGATCCGGGGTACAAGCTGGTCACGGCGGTGCGGGAGGCTGATATTGCGGTGACCGCCCTGCCAGGTGCCTCCGCCCCAATGGCGGCCCTGGCCAGCGCCGGGCTGCCCACCGATCGTTTTCTGTTCGCCGGCTTTCTGCCCAGCAAGACCGTGGCGCGGCGTAAAGCGTTGGTGGAGCTGGCAGGGATTTCAGCCACCTTGGTATTCTTTGAGGGCGCCCCGCGTTTAGCGGCATCTTTAGGTGATATGGCGGCGGAGCTGGGATCTCGGCAGGCTGCTGTGATGCGTGAGTTGACGAAAAAATTTGAGGAAGCCCGCCACGGTACCTTGGAGGAGTTGGCCGCCCATTATGGTGATGCTGGTCGGCCGAAGGGAGAGATCGTCATCCTGGTGGCTCCGGCGGATGATCAAGTTGTGCCGCTGGAACAAGATGAAATCGATGCATTGTTGGTGGCGGAACTAGGCCGTGGCCGTGTCAAGGATGCAGCTAAAATTATCGCCGAACAGACTGGCCTGCCGCGCCGGGATCTCTATAACCGGGCCATCGTCTTGCGCGATGGGGACCGGGACGCATAGACTTGGGCGAAAGACAAATCAAAGAATCGCCACAATTGCGGCGCAAACAGGCCTATCGCGCCGGGCGTAGGGCTGAAATGATGGCGGTTGTTCTTCTGCGATTAAAGGGCTATCGCATTTTGGCCAGAGATTATCGTGCAGGGGTTGGTGAATTGGATATAGTGGCCAAACGTGGGCGGTTGTTGGCGGTGGTAGAGGTGAAGCGGCGTCGGGATATGGCTTCGGCCCTGGCGGCAATTACGGATCGTCAGCGTCGCCGTATCGTCCGGGCGACGGAGGCATTTGTGGCGCGGCATAAATGGCTTGGCGAAATGGACATTCGGTTCGATGCTATAGTGGTTTTGCCGAACCGTCCGCCAAAGCACATCAAGGACGCTTGGCGACCTTAAAAGGTAAGCAGCCTTTAAGGTAGGCGGCCTTATGGGGCGACCGTGATGCTGATATGTACCGTGGCTACACTGGGCGCTGCGTAGGAATTGTTGGAGAGAGGTGGCATGATGGATGCACGTAGAAAACTGCCGCGGGGACAATGGCCGGGGAGACAATGGTCGGGACGACTTTATCTCTGCCTGGCCCTGACCGCATTAGCTGGCGGGCTGGGTGGTTGCGCCTCTGCCGTAATCGGAGCAGGTGCCACAGCGGGCGTCGCCGTGGCCCAGGAGCGATCCGTTGGTCAGGCTATAGACGACACGGCAATCCTGGCGGACATAAATCATGATCTGCTAAAGCGTTCTGAAGTCCTGTTCATCAACGTTGATGTCGAAGTTGTGGAAGGCCGGGTTCTGCTGACCGGTAATGTGAAACTGCCGGCAAATCGTGTCGACGTGGCCCGTATGGCCTGGCAGGCCAAAGGCGTGCGCGAAGTTTTGAACGAACTGGAAATCAGGGATACGGGCGGCCTGCAGGACTATGCGAAAGATGTCTGGATCACCACCCAGTTGAAGGTAAAGTTCCTTGGCGATACGGAGATTTCCGCCATCAACTATTCCATCGATACCTTGAACGGCGTGGTCTATTTGTTCGGCATCGCCCAATCACAAAAAGAACTGGACCGCGCCACAGGCCATGCCCGCAACGTCAAAGGCGTTGTCAAAGTGGTCAGCCATGTGATCTTGAAAACCGATCCAAAGCGAAATTCCTGACGCAAGTCATAGCGCCAACTAACTGATATATTGCCAACTAATTGATACATTGAAGGAGCCGTCATGAGCTTAGCCGTGGCCATTCAGATGGATGCGATAGAACCTATCGACATCAACGCCGACAGCACCTTTGCCTTGGCGGAGGAAGCGCAAAACCGCGGGCATCGTCTGTACCATTACCTGGTCAAGGATTTGAGCCTGAAAAACGGCCGGGTCATGGCCTGGGGACGGGCGTTGGAAGTACGCCGTGAAATCGGCAACCACGCCACCATGGGCGAGATGGAGGAATTGGATCTGTCCACAATGGATGTGATCCTGATGCGCCAGGATCCGCCCTTTGACATGGCCTATATCACGGCCACTCATATATTGGAGCATATCCACCCCAAAACCCTGGTGGTGAATGACCCGGCCTCTGTCCGTAACGCGCCCGAAAAATTGTTCATCACCCATTTTCCCGACTTGATGCCCCCTACCCTGATCACCGCCAATGCGGGCGATATCCAGGCCTTTCGTGAAAAGCACAAGGACATCATCGTCAAACCACTTTTTGGCAACGGCGGCACGGGGGTCTTTCATATCAAACCCGGCGATGAAAACCTGTCGTCCTTGATCGAAATGTTCACGCAGCAGTCCCGCGAACCCATCATTGCCCAAGGTTATCTGTCCGCAGTCCGCCAGGGCGACAAACGGGTCATCTTAGTTGACGGTGAAGCGGTAGGCGCCATCAACCGTGTACCTGCGGAGGGGGAGGCGCGCTCCAACATGCATGTGGGCGGCACGCCTTTGAAAACGATCCTGACTCCCAGGGACCTGGAAATCTGCGCCGCCATTGGCCCGACCCTGAAAGAACAGGGCTTGATATTCGTCGGCATCGATGTGATCGGCGACTACATGACCGAAATCAACGTCACCTCCCCCACCGGTATCCAGGAATGCGACCGCTTTGACGGCACCAACCTGTCTGCAAGTATCTGGGATGCCATCGAGGCGAAGCGGTAGGGCCTTATTTGTTTCCAAGCATCATCGAATTGAAATCGGAAGGTTTCGCACTAGCTTTTGGTTAGGGCTTATACGGTTCCAGCCAGTGTAGAAGAGCGAGGCGTTGTAGTGGCATCAGAGCAAACAGGAAGCGATGATGACCGGGTATTTATCCTGGCTGCCCTTAAGGAGGTCCACGACACAGTCCGGTCCTATGATACCAAGGCGCAAATTGTCGGTATCGGGTTCATTTTTACTCTTGGCGTCCTGAAAGGCTTCGGCGAAAGCATTGGCGACCCCGCTGCGACGGGCACTATGACCACGGCATTGTCCTGGTTTCTGGCGGTCGGCCCCATCGTGCTGTTTGGCAGTGTGCTGTATCCATCCCGAAGTCGGCTAACTGATGCCACCAACTCTGAAGGCGGCATCCGATATGCATTCTATTTCAGCACCAAGCAGGACCGGAATATCGACGATTATCTATCGGATATCGCCACCTGTGATTGGCGGCGGGAGTTGGCCTTTGAATTGATGAAGGCCAGCAAGCTGAGAGAAATGAAACGAAAGCGTTTTATTTTTGCATTGCTGATGTCCGCCGTCAGCTTCCTGGCCATCGCCTCATTTCAAATTTCGCGAACCATGTAGGTATGGCCTCTGGGCTCTCACGAGGATTTAGGGAGCACCCCCGTTTGAGAGCGCCCCCTATCCTGGTCCGTTATTCAGCTTTATACGTCATCCGAATGACGGCTTGGCCCGTAGCTTCGTGAACGAACTGCTCGGAAAATTGAAAGCCATAGGCGTCATAGAAACGACGCCCGATCACATTCTCCTTGAAGACTTCCACGACAAGAGGCCCCTTTTCGGTCACGGCCTTATCCACCAAGGCCTTACCCAGCCCTTTTCCATGGTATTTTGGATCAAGAAACAGTCCGCCAATTTCGTTGTCTATAAGGGCGATGAAGCCAACGACAGAGCCGTCCACTTCGCTCACCCATGTTTCAGCGAACGCCATATAGACATTGCGAACATTATCCGCCTCTTGATCAAGGAAGTCCTTGATCAAAAAGGGATGTGCAAGTTCACTTGCACGTCGCCATGACAAAACCACGGCGTCGGTATCTTCAGTTTTGTGTTTTCTGATCATCGCCAGACACATCTTTCTTATGGTGATCCCCAAAAAAATGGGGTCAAATTAATATCTTATGAAAAGGCGCACGAACGGGCTGCCGCACATTTGTGCTTGCAGTTTCCTCTATTCGTCGCAATAGGGTCGCCCTTGGCGACCCGGTATCAACGGGACATAAAATCTCCGGTTAAAATCACAGTCACCATATCCGGCAGGGCTGCAAATGTAAAACGGTGTCCGTGTTAAGTACGAACCAAGAGCTCATTTTCGGTGTCATGCCGGCGATAATTCGCCAGCGCCTTCTCTCGATCCTTAACGGCATAACAATAGGCACAGCCGTGGGGGCAGGTGTCGTAGGCGCCGATGTCGCGGCTTTCGGCGCAGAGGCAGCCGGGGCGGTTGCCTTTTTGTCGGGCTTTGATGATATGGCCCGCGATGTCAGACAGGCGGGCGACATCGATACAGCTAGCAGGGGCGGCATTGATGTCGGGCTGGCTGCAGACGGTCAGGCGCATGTGATGGTCCGCTGCCGTCGATTGCAGATCCTCTAACAGGGCCTGTTTTATGTCCCAATCCGGGTCGCTCCAAGTGAAATCGTGATTTTGTGCGGCCAGGTCCATATTGCGGCGGGTTTTGCTGTAGATCTGCGCGAAGGAGACGCAGACTTCGTCGACGCTGCCGGACAGTTGGCTGGCGAGCTGGGCAAAATTCCGCCGGTGGAAGTCCGCGTTCGTCAGATCCGAATATATGATTGGATCATAGCGCCAGACAACGACGCGTGGGCCGTATTGGTTTGCTAAGCCTTCGATGCTGGCCACCGCCCTGTCCGAGGCGATGACGGAGGGTTCCAGGGCGCGTGGGTAACCGGTCGCAGTATATTGCACCATGAAGGGGACGCCTTGGTCCGTAATAGTTGCCAGGTTTGCTTTGAACGGCTCCATATTCCGGGTCCAGAAGACGAAGCCGTCTACCTTGTCCCCGGCCAAGTCCACACGATAGGGTTTGCCGCCATAGGGATTAGCGACCATGGCGAAACCCAGCTCCAGGCGATGGGCGAACCAGTCAGCGTAGAAGGCTGGAATATCGGTGCGGTATGAGGCGGAGACGATCATGAGAGCTTGATTATACAGGGACCCTTGGGACTGAATATCCGCATTCTGGCCCATATTGATATAAAATTGATGGTTAGGAGCTATTTTTACCATGATTTTGGGGCATCAGGGGCCCTTGTGAGGTTGCGTACTGACTATGCCGGACCTATATACCTCGCAGACGCGAAAAAAGTTCATGATCGCATCTGCTTCATTTACAACCGGGGATCCAGGCGGTGCTTAAAAGGCTGCCCCGTGATCTGCCAACGGAGGACTGTTCGATATGGGTAAGGTAATTGGTATTGACCTAGGCACCACAAACTCTTGCGTCGCATTGATGGAGGGTGGTGACAGTAAAGTGGTCGAAAACGCGGAAGGGACGCGGACCACGCCATCCATGGTCGCCTTTACGGACGGCGATGGTGGTGAAATGCTGGTGGGCCAACCGGCGAAACGCCAGGGTGTCACCAATCCCGACGGCACATTGTTCGCCATCAAACGTTTGATCGGTCGTAATTTCGACGGCAAGGCCGTGACGGAAATGCGCAAGAACGTGCCCTTTGAAATTACCAAAGCAGACAACGGCGATGCCTGGGTCTCGGTTAAGGGTGAAAAATACGCCCCCAGCCAGATCAGCGCATTCGTGCTGCAAAAGATGAAGGAAACGGCCGAGGCATATTTGGGTGAAACAGTCGATCAGGCTGTCATCACGGTCCCGGCGTACTTCAACGATTCACAGCGTCAAGCCACCAAGGATGCGGGCAAGATTGCCGGCCTGGAAGTCCTGCGCATTATCAACGAGCCGACGGCAGCCGCCCTGGCCTATGGCCTGGATAAACAAGCCGATGGCAAAACCATTGCCGTTTACGATCTGGGTGGTGGCACCTTTGATATCTCCGTCCTGGAAATTGGCGATGGCGTGTTCGAAGTGAAGGCGACCAACGGCGATACGTTCCTGGGCGGTGAGGATTTCGACCTGGTCGTGGTCAACTACCTGGCTGATGAGTTCAAGAAAGAAAACGGCATCGACTTGCGCTCAGACAAGCTGGCCCTGCAACGTCTGAAAGAGGCTGCGGAAAAGGCCAAGATTGAGTTGTCCTCCGCCGTGCAAACGGAGGTCAACCTGCCGTTTATTACGGCTGATCAAAGCGGCCCGAAACATCTGACCATGAAGGTCACCCGGGCCAAATTGGAAGCATTGGTGGATGACCTGATCCAGCGTACGCTGCCGCCCCTTAAGGCCGCATTGAAAGATGCCGGCATGAGCGCGGGCGAGATTGACGAGGTGGTCCTGGTCGGCGGCATGACGCGCATGCCCAAAGTGATTGAGTCAGTTAAAACCTTCTTTGGCCGGGAGCCCCACAAGGGCGTGAACCCTGACGAAGTTGTAGCACTGGGTGCCGCCATTCAGGCCGGCGTTCTGCAGGGCGACGTGAAGGACGTGTTGTTGCTGGATGTGACGCCGTTGTCTTTGGGTATTGAGACCCTGGGCGGTGTCTTCTCTAAACTGATCGAACGCAACACGACGATCCCCACCAAAAAGGGTCAAACCTTTTCCACCGCCGAAGACGGCCAATCCGCTGTGACCATCCGGGTCTTCCAAGGCGAACGTGAAATGGCGGCTGATAACAAGCTGCTGGGTCAGTTCGATCTGGTTGGTCTGCCAGCAGCGCCCCGCGGTGTGCCGCAAATCGAAGTTGCCTTTGATATTGATGCCAACGGCATCGTCAATGTCTCCGCCAAGGATAAGGCGACGGGCAAGGAACAGCAGATCCGCATTCAGGCATCGGGTGGTTTGTCCGATGACGAAATCGAAACAATGGTCAACGACGCTGCAAGCCATGCTGAGGATGATCAGAAGCGCCGGGAAGGGGCAGAGGCCAAGAACCAGGCCGATGCCATGATCCACGCGACGGAGAAAAGCTTGATTGATTTGGGCGATAAAGTGCCCGAAGAAGAAAAGACCGCGATTGAGGGTGCTGTGACAGAGCTGCGCACAGCCCTTGAAGGTGACGACATTGAAGACATCAAGGCCAAGAGCGAAACTTTGATGCAGGCGTCCATGAAGCTGGGCGAGATGGCCTATCAGGCGCAACAGGAAGAAGAAGGCGATGGCCCGGATGCGGCCTCTGCTGAAGGCGATCCCAGTGCCGAGAGCGACGATGTTGTCGATGCGGATTTTGAAGAAGTCGATGACGACGATAAGAAAAGCACCTCTGCCTGATCAGGACAGCTTGATGTCAGATAGGTACGGTAACAAACAAAC
>JAPKBD010000201.1 GCA_028824965.1 Alphaproteobacteria bacterium
TACCCGGCCGCATGAAAAATTTGCCTGATGATATCAGTCGCCAGTCCACCAGAAGGTAAATTTTCGTCCGAGTAAGGCGCGAAATTATTGCCGGTGACCAGCCTGACCGTATCTTCCGCCGCGAACGTCGGTCCAGAGCCAAGTGATAAACTTGCCACGAATACGGCAACGCTCATTCTTAGGGGCCAGCTCAGACTGCCGCGCCACCGCTTCATGGCGCACCAGATCCACTCATTTACGTCGTAAGACCTGGCTGTCATAGTTCCCTATCCAAATATTAACGTGCCCAATTCCAATAATGCACCGGGTGATTTGCCGAAACATGCTTCGGAACGTCTGCTTTAGTGCAATATGCAATACTAATGTAAAATAAGTATCGGATTGTCGCAAGAACGGGTCGAATATTCTCACGTTGAGAGCGCGCGCAACCGGGCGCGGAGGAAACGTTGTTCCGCCTCATTCTCCGTATACATCAGGGCCTGACCATAGGCATCGGCCGCCTCTGTCCCGCGACCGGCCCGGCGCAGCAGGTCGGCGTGGGCTGCGTGAAATGGTTGATAACGGTCCAGGGTGCCGTCTTCGTTCAGGCCCGTCAGTGCGTCCAGGCCCGCCTCGGGCCCTTGCGCGAAGGATAGCGCCACAGCGCCGTTCAGGGCGATAACGGCAGAAGGCTGCATATCGTGCAGGCGGCCGTACAGCAGGGTAATTTCGCCCCAATCCGTACTTTCGTGGCTGTCTCCCTGGGCATGGAGGGCGGAGATCGCAGCCTGAATTTGGTAAGGCCCTGGATGTCCTAAAGCTATGGCCCGATCCAACAAGTCATGGCCCGCCGTGATCTTGGCCCGTTGCCACAGGCCTCTATCCTGATGCTCGAGTGTGATCAGGTCGCCGTCCGAATTGCTGCGGGCGTCTCGTCTGGAATCATGAAGCAGCATCAGCGCCAATAATCCCAGCACCTCCGCCTCACGGGGGATCAGGCCTACCAGAATTTCGCCCAGGCGGATCGCTTCATCACACAATGTGCCGTACACGGGCTGGGCACCTGATGTCGCGGCATAGCCTTCGTTAAAGACCAGATAGATCACCGCCAGGACAAAGGTCAAGCGCTCCGGCCATAGATGAGCCGGCGGCACGCGATAAGGAATATTTGCGGCTTTGATCTTGCGTTTGGCACGGACCAGGCGCCGCGCCATGGTCGTCTCGGGCACCAGAAAGGCGCGGGCGATCTCTATTGTGGTCAGGCCCACAATGGTGCGCAGGGTTAGGGCGACGCGGACCTGTTCGGCCAGGGCAGGGTGGCAACAGGTGAAGATCAGGCGCAGACAGTCATCTTCGATGATGTCGTCCCCATCATTCATGTCATGCTGCTCCTCTTGCCCCTCCAACTCCGCCAGAACCGTCAGTTCCGCCTGCTTGATCTTGAAATTAGCCTCCCGCCGAAAGCGGTCTATGGCCTTGTTGCGAGCGGCCCGCAGCAGCCAGGCGCGAGGCTGCTGCGGTATGCCGTCTTTGGGCCAGGCCTGCAATGCAACCAAACAGGCGTCTTGCAAAACGTCCTCCGCCAGGCTCAGGTCCCGCACGGATCCCATCAGGGCGGCCAGAACGCGGCCCCATTCCTGACGCACCACCCGTTCGATCGCGGCCTGGCTATCCCCGTTGGATGCTCTTTGGATCGCCTGGCCAGTTTTTGGCGATCTAGTCGAATACCATGACGGGTCGTACTTCGATGGAGCCATACTTGGAGCCGGGGATTTTGGCGGCATAGGCAATCGCTTCATCCAAATCGGCACAATCGAGCAGATAATAACCGCCCAACTGTTCCTTGGTCTCCGCGAATGGCCCGTCCGTGGTTTCCGTGCCGTTGTCGCGCACTCGCACTGTTGTCGCTGTGGTGACAGGTTGCAGGGCATCGCTGCTGACCATAGCACCGCTTTCCCGCGCCTCGGCCGTGAAGGCACCGTAACCGGCCATCATCTGGCCAAATTCCGGGCTGTCAGGCGCTGGTCCCACACCGCTCTCTCCGTAAATCAAAAGCATATATTGCATCTTTAAATCTCCCTATTCGATAGAATGTTGGACTGTCGTTATTGACGTCTTCACCATAGGAACGAATGGCAGGGGGCCAAATCGACACCCCTGCCAAAAAAAATAATGCGTCTACGCTTTTACGTCTCGAATTTTGCCCACCCTAGCCCGGTTTGAACGCCGTATCGCCAAAGGCCGGCATTGCGTTACAGCGATTGGCCAGGGCGGTAAGGGCGGGATAGGGATCATCCTTCATCAGATATTTTTCCGCGATCATAACAAAATCGTGGGCCACCACGGCGTTAACCTCGGCCAATGTCAGGTGGTCGCCATGTAGCCATTCACTGGCCGCTGCCGCGTCGTTTAACGCGGCAAGGCCGCCCTGGACCTGGCCCTCAACCTGGTTGACCCAACCGTCGAAGACCTTATCCTTGGGACGGCGGTTGCGTTCGTAGGTTGAGGAGACGGCCTTTTCCATTACCCCGTGGCCAATCGCGGCCAGGCGCAATACCGCCCGGCGGTCCGCGCCGCTGGGGGCAAGGAGGCTATTTTCAGGGTCGCCCACTTCCAGTAGATGATCGATGATGGCGTTGGAGTCGAGGAGGTTTTCGCCGTCATCCAGGATCATCGACGGCACCCGCACGACAGGGTTCACCTTCGCGATTTTATCCGTATCGTCGGCAGTGGACAGGCCCACCTGTTCATATTTCATCTCAAGCAGATTAAGCACAATAGCCGTGCGGCGGACAAAAGGGGATAGGTTGCGACCGATCAGTTGCATACGATGTTACTCCGAAATCTTGCAGGTTTGATGTGGGTTTAGGTGTTGGTTTTAGTGTTTGTCTTGTTGTTGGTATAGCCCAGGCGCACGGCGGTGATAGCCTGTCCGACAGCAGCCTGGCTGGGATCAATAACCGGCACGCCCAGGCTGTCCTCCAGGGCATGGCGATAGCGGGCCATGCCGGCACAACCCATGATCAGGACATCTGCGCCGTCCTCTTCGATCAACTGGCGGCCTATCTCCTGCATGCGCTCCTCGACCGCGTCCGTGGCACCTTCCGCATTCAGGCCGGTCACACCGACGCCGATTGCCCGATCACCCGCCAAGCGGCTTTCTAACCCCATCTGCCGGATATAGCGTCTGTGGCGCGAGATGCCCGCGGGTAATATGGCGATTATGCCAAAGCGTTCGCCCAAGGTCAGCGCCGTGGTGATGCCGCTTTCCGAAATGCCCATGACGGGGCGGTCCGTTGTCTCCCGCGCGGAATGCAATCCGGGGTCCGAGAAACAGGCAACGACAAAGGCATCGGCGCGATTGCCTTCCCGTTCGATCAAATCACATAAAGGCTCGACGACACCGTCTACGTGGCGCTGGCATTCGATGCCCGGCGGCCCCTCCGCCAAAGTCAGGCAATCGATGGTCGGGCCATCCGCGAAGCGCAAAGGTGCCATGGCTGCATCAATCCCGGCCGTGACATCTACGGATGAGTTTGGATTTATGACGACGATACGTTCAGGCATAAAGGCTCTCCTCTCCCACTCAGACGCTCTATTCAGGCGGGGCGATGGCTTCGGTGCGTTCCGTAATCACGCCATAAGCCTCAATGCGTCTGTGCTGTGCGAAATTGAACACCGTGTCACGGATATAGCGGCCCCGGTCCAGATCACATTCTGCAACCACCACCTCATCCTCCGATGTGGTGGCCAGTGCCACGATCTCACCCGTGGGGGCAATGATGCAGGAACCCGCCATCATATCGACGCCCCCCTCCATGCCAGCCTTGGCGACGCCCACGGCCCAGGTACCGTTTTGATAAGCGCCTGCCTGCATGGACATATGATTGTGGAACATGCGCAGATGGGGGCTTTCCGCCGCGACGGAATTATAGACCGGGGTGTTATAGCCCAGCATGACGATATCCACGTCCTGCATCCCCATGACCCGCCATGTTTCGGGCCAGCGGCGGTCATTACACAGGCACATGCCCATCACCCCGCCCATGGTGCGGAATACGGGAAAGCCCAGATCGCCGACCTCAAAATAACCCTTTTCCAGGTGCTGCCAGGGCCGTTCCGGCTCGTACGTGGAATGGCCAGGCAAATGCACTTTGCGATATTTGCCGACGATCTCGGCCTGCTGATTAACCAGAATGGCTGTGTTAAAGCGGCGTTTTGTGCCTGTATCATCAAAGAACATCTCGGAATAGCCGAGGTAGAAACCCACGCCCAGTTCTTTGGACAGATCAAACAACGGCTGGGTCTCGTTCGAGGGCATCTCCGTCTCATAGAACGCGTCCAGCTCCGCCTCATCCTCGATATACCAGCGGGGAAAAAACGTCGTCAGGGCCATTTCCGGATAGACCACCAGGCGTGCGCCCCGGCCGTGGGCATGGCGCATCATGTCTGTCATACGCTTGACGACAGAGGTCTTGCTCTCCTCCCGCTCAATGGGACCTAATTGTGCGGCGGCGACGGTGATCAGGCGTGACATGGTTGCTCCTGCAATATGATGGCGTACACTGCTATCTTAGCATGAAATTTGATCACGTAACGAGGGCGATACATTGGCCATACTTTTTCACTGCCCCTGGGATAATGCGGCTGCATGGTTGGCAGCACTTGAGCATGACTTGCCTCACGATGAATTCCGCACTCTGTCCGACCTGACTGGCTCTGGGGGCGATGTCGCGGAAATTGATTTCGCCTTCGTGTGGAAGCTGCCCCACGGCGTCCTAGCCACCTTGCCCAACCTAAAGGGCATCGCATCGTTGGGCGCGGGCGTTGATGCTTTGCTGAGCGATCCGGACCTGCCTGCAGGGGTGCCTATTACCAGGTTAGTTGACCCGTTGATGAAAGACCGTATGGCGGAATATGTCACGGCAACGGTGCTGCATCACCACCTTGGCCTGGATGTTTATGATCGTCAGGGGGCGACGCAACAGTGGCAGCGCAACCGCACCACGGATGCATCCGACCGTACCGTGGCCCTGTTTGGCCTGGGCCAAATGGGCGAACGTTGCGCCAAACGATTGCGCGCTCTGGGTTTTGATTTGGTGGGGTGGAGCCGGTCCGCGAAGGAGATCAGCGGCGTTCATTGCCTACACGGCCCTGACGGTTTTGAGGAGGCATTGGCAGCGGCAGAGATTGCCGTGCTGTTATTGCCCCTGACAGCGGACACGGAGGGTCTAATGAACGCAGCGGCTTTCGCTGCCATGCCGCCTGGCTCCTATGTCATCAACTGCTCCCGTGGTGAAGTGGTGGTGAACGAGGACCTGATTGCTGCCCTGGACAATGGTGATCCAAATAGTCGACACCCAAACGACGGTCATTTGGCGGGTGCCACCCTGGATGCCTTCGCCGTCGAACCCCTGGCCCCCGATAGTCCCCTGTGGGCCCATCCAAATATCCGCATCACACCGCACATTGCCGCCTTGTCCGCAGCCGCCACCGCCGCGCCGATACTGGCCGCCCAAGTCCACCGGGCCCGCAACGGTGAGCCTATGCACGATGTGGTGGATGTGGCGGGGGGCTATTAGAGAGTTTGCAAGAAGCGGCAATCAATATGTAAACTATCAACGAAACTGGGCGGAGAATTTTGCCGGGACTTGTTTTGTGAAATTGCGTAACTGGCTGGGAAATCGCCGATGATCAAATTGACGGATTGCGCCAGCGACCTGGACGACGCACCCAACTGTCTTGCTTTCCTCGATGCCTGGCAGCGATGGCGAAAAGATGATCCCATGCCCTCGACCGACAGGATTAAACCAGAAGAGCTTGGTCCCGCGATGAGTAGCTTGTCCGTGCTTGAGGCACATTCCCAGGACAGCATTAAATTCCGGCTCGTCAGCGCGCTGTTGGCCGAAATAATGGGAGAAGATTTCACCGGCAGGAATATTACCTCTATGGTTCCAGAGGACAATCGGCAAAGGGCCCTGGGGCGACTTTGGAATGTAGCGGCAGTGCCGTGCGGTACAATTCTTGCAATGACCTATATCCGGCCAAGTGGCGCAAGCCTCATGACACGGCGACTGATTTTACCCGTGGCACCGATGTCGTCCGATCAGCCGACGTGGCTTTACTTCGCAATCGAAGTATTTGGCGATAGACCGAAACCATATGACCCACCCGAAAGCACCATCGCCGTGATGGAAGAGTCCACATACGTTGACATCGGTTATGGCGCGCCGGAATAATTGTAAAAAATAATCCGCAATCGTAACATTAATAGGAGGACACATCATGACGGCTCAGGACAATAAAGAACTTATCCGCCACATCATGGAAGACGGCTTTAACAAGAAGGATATTGCCGTTTTGTATGAGACGTTTTATCCCGACTATATGCGCCACGGCCATGGCGTCGGCTCCATGGGGTCATTGGAAGAACATGTCGCCGACATCAAGGCCCGCCATGAAGCCTTTGACGATGCCCGGTTCGACATCCAGAATATCCTGGGCGATGGGGATATGGTTGCCGTGCACTATATTTTTACCGGCGTTCATACGGGCGTCTTCAACGGCGTGGCCGCAACGGGCAAAAAGATCAGCCGGCCGTCGGCAGCGTTTTTTAAGGTCCGCGATGGCAAGGTGGTGGAGGGGAATGTCTTCGCTGATGGTGCCGGCCTGATGGCACAGCTTGCGGCGGACGCCTGATGGGCGACAATATGGATGGGGCCATAAACGGTGATGGCCCCGACTTGCACGCCTCTCTCATTGTCGCCCACCATGACCGGCTGAATGCAGTAATGGCGGCTGATCTGGATGCCCTGGTCAAGGTGGTGGGGGAGGATATGATCTATGTCTCCTCATTCGGAAAGGCCCATACCCGCGCGGACGTGGCCGCCGCCCTGCAATCGGGTGCCATGAAGATAGAGCGCATGGAATCCTACGACATATCCACGCGCATTTATGGCGACACGGGGCGTGAAATGGGTGTCCTGATTTATAAAGCCGACACGAAAATGACCAACGGCGGCGACGTCACCGAAGGCATCACCTGCTCAACCTCCATCTACGAAATGCGCGGTGGCAACTGGTTCATGATCTCACAGCACCAATCGCCATTCGAAGGTTCAAGCATCATGGTCGAATTGCGAAACGCCACTGCGGCGGATGAGGCGCGCTGTGTCGAATTACTGGGCGAGCTTAAATCCGCCACCAAATCCGGCCCCATCCGTCCGTTCGGCGAGACATTCCAAATGCTGTTGAGCAAACAGCGCGGCGAAATCACCCTGGCGCAGGAAGATACCGAAACTACCGGCATTTTGGGCATGGCCACCGTCAGCTACAACCTCGCCCTGCGCTATGGCGGCGAATATTGCCAGCTGGAAGAACTCGTCGTCACCCCCGCCGCCCGAGGCAAGAACATCGGCGGCCTGCTGGTCCAGCGCATCGTCGACAACGCGCGTGCCCGAGGCTGCGCCGAGATCGGCCTATACCTCCTAGAAACAACAGAGCACAACCGCCCCTTCTACGAAAAATACGGGTTCGAAGTAATAGGCACCGAAATGCGCCAGACGTTGGTGTGAAGTTGCATGACTTGCGTTGCGTTGCCGCAAAACGGATCGAGAGAACTGTCACCAGGTTCGCAGCGAAGTATGGATTCAAAGTTTTAGTTTTGACTGGGTCAGACCCGATTAGATAAATTGAAGGTTACAGCGGCATTCTAATCTGCGATAGAAGCGCGGATTTGGTCTTCGAGTAAATCAGAAAGGTCTTCGACTTCGCTTTCTCTAAATATCTCTATA
>JAPKBD010000202.1 GCA_028824965.1 Alphaproteobacteria bacterium
GAATGGGGTCAGCGCCAATATCTATGATTTTGATGATACCCATCAGGCGACGGTGATCCACCCAACTGCCCCAATTGCACCGGCTGTATTTGCGATGGCAGAGACGCAACCATGTGACGGCAAGGCGTTATTAAAGGCCTTCATCATAGGTGGTGAAATCGAATGCCGCATCGGCAACGCGGCCTCCCCCTCCCACTACGCCCGTGGCTGGCACATCACGGCGACCTGCGGGGTGTTTGGCGCTGCCGCCGCCGTTGCGGGCATGCTGGATCTGAGCGAGGAACAACACGTTTGGGCCTTGGGCAATGCGGCGGCGCATACCTCTGGTCTGGTGGAAAATCTGGGCACCATGTCGAAAAGCATCAGCGTCGGAAATGCCGCACGGAACGGCATCCTATCAGCGCTGTTGGCGAGGGAAGGATTTTCCGGACCAGCTGATCCCTTGGCAGGCGTGCGTGGTTTTCTAAATGTCTATTCGGATCTGCCATCCCTTGATCGTATGACCGATGGCCTGGGTGAGGTTTGGGAAATCGCCAAAAATACATACAAGCCGTATCCGGGCGGCATCGTAATGCATCCTATGATCGAGGGTTGTCTGCGCCTGTATCACGAGGCGGGCCTGCGTGCTGAAGATGTTGTTGAGGTGGAATTGACCGGCCACCCCTTGTTGCGGGAGCGCACGGACCGCCCGGACGTGACAACGGGTCGGCTGTCTCAGATCAGTGCCCAACACACCATCGCGATTGCCCTGCGACGGGGTAAAGCGGGATTGACCGAGTTCACGGATGAAACAGTAGCGGAAACCCTGCGCGATGGCATTCGGCCAAAGATAACCTTTATCGATGATGCCAGCAGGAACATCGCCAATGTCCATATGCGCGTTCGCACGCGCCAGGGGCCGGGGCATGAGATCGAGATCCTGGCTGCCAAAGGTGGGCCCGATAACCCCATGACCGACGGGGAGTTGGAGGAGAAGCTGGCCGAACTTGCCGACTTTCGTGGCTTCAGCCGGGATGTGAAGGCGATTTCGGGTGCGGTCTGGACCCTGGATCAGGCCGATGATGCGTCTGCTATCATGGGCCTCGCAAACGTGCACGCCTGATTGTGGTTGGGACTTTCGCGTTGCGCCTAGCGCACGCGGGCCATAGTCTTGCCCTCTGATTTGGTGAGAGGAAAACTTATGTTAGAGACACTGCAACTGGGAAAAAGCGGGCTGTCCGTGCCGCGATTATGTTTGGGCACGATGAATTTTGGTGAGCCGGGGCGCGGCCATCAGGGCGATTGGACCCTGACGATTGATCAGGCCCGACCCATTTTCCAGGCGGCGATCAAGCATGGCCTGTTCTATTTTGATTGCGCGAACATCTATGGCCTGGGCGCGTGTGAGGAGGTTGTGGGGCAGCTGTTGCGGGAGCTTCTGCCGCGTGATGAATATGTCCTGACCACCAAGGTCTCTGCCCCCATGGGCAAGAACCCCAATCAAGGCGGTCTGTCCCGCAAACATATTATGGAGAGCGTGGATGCCTCCCTCCAGCGCCTGGGCCTGGATTATGTGGATCAACTGATTATCCATCGCCACCCCCACGGCCGCCTGGGCTCGGCCATGGCCCCGATTGAGGAGACCATGGAGGCGCTGCATGACGTGGTGAAGGCGGGCAAGGCGCTTTACCTTGGTGGTTCCTCCATGTTCGCCTGGCAATTTACTGAATTGCAAATGACGGCAGAGCGTCATGGCTGGACGAAGTTCATTTCCATGCAGAACCATTACAACCTGATCTATCGCGAAGAAGAGCGGGAGATGAACCCCTACTGCGCGGCAACCGGTGTGGCGTTGACGCCCTGGTCGCCCCTGGCACGGGGTATCCTAACGGGCGCCTATAAGGGCAGCCTGGACGGGGGCAGTACGGCACGCTCCCAAGGTGCGGACCGCAAGCGTACGGAAGGGCTGTATCTGGGGGAGGCTGACTTCCCCATCGCGGCACGGGTTGTTGAGGTGGCGGAAAAGCTTGGCCATACCCCGGCACAGATCGCTGTTGCCTGGTTGTTGAGCAAGCAAGGCGTCACCGCACCTGTGGTTGGCGTCTCAAAGATCAGCCAGCTGGATCAATTGGTGGCCGCGACCAAGATCACCCTGGACGATGATGACATCGCCTATTTGGAAGAGCTGTATCAGCCGGTGGAAAATCTGCTCAGCTTTGGCAGTTCATAGAACGCGATATCACGTAAGGGTCATAGTAAATGAATAGTACAAAGAAGCCGGTTGCCGTCATCATCGGGGCAACATCGAAATGGCAGTCCGATGGCCGCAACACGAAGCTGGCCCACGGCACTTATTTGGACGACCAGGACATGGCCGTGGGTAAACGCTGGGGTATCGGCGGCGCGGTGGCGCAAAAGTTCGCCCAGGAAGGCTTTTTCGTCGTCATGACAACCCGTACAGCGTCGAATGCCGCCGCCTTGGAAGCCGCCATTAAGGAACAGGGCGGTGACGGCATGATTGTCGAGCTGGACCTGGTATCCGAAACCTCCATATCCGGCGCGTTTGAGACGATCCGCCGGGAAGCCGGGGACCCAGATGTGTTGGTCTATAACGCCGGTTATCTGGAGGGGCGGGATCTGCCTCCCGGCAAGGAATTGCTGGAGCATATCTCGGTGGAGATGTTCGATACCGCACAGCATATTGCCAGCCGGGGACCTTTTTTGATTGCCAAGGAAGTGCTGCCGTCGATGCGGGAGCGGGGGGCGGGGTCATTCCTAATCTCCAACAACAATTTCTCCCTACGTGGCCGTAAACGCAAAACTGGGGAGTCGCTCTATTACCCGCGCGTCATGATGCGTACCTTGGCCCAGGTGTTGACGGAGGAATATTCCGAACACGGCGTGCATGTGGCCAATGTGGTGATCGATGGTTTGATCGATTCACCCGGGACCCGCGCCTTGCCAAAGGCCCAGGCGAACCCGGACATTGTCATGAACCCGGTCAAGATCGCCGAGGCGTTCTATTATCTGCACACCCAAGACCGGTCCTGTTGGACCCACGAATTACAAATGACGCCGTTTCCCACCAATCCAGCCCACTAGCCGGGATAAACTTGAATGCACATTATCGACGCGCAAATCCACGTTTGGGGCCAAGGCCTGCCCAGCAATATGGCCCATCGTCAGATAACATCCTTTACCCCAGAAGACGCCATTGGGCTGATGGATGAAGGAGGCGTCCAAGGGGCCATTATTCATCCTGTCGGTTGGGACCCGAACTCCACTGAAATGGCCCTGGACGCCGTGCAAAATTATCCCGGTCGCTTTGCCATCATGGGCTCGCTCCCCCTCGATCAACCAAGCTCCCGTGAGCGGATTGCGGAATGGCGAAAACAACCCGGTATGCTGGGCCTGCGCTATTTGTTTTTGAATGATCCGGCCCGGCAATGGTTGCACGATGGCACGGTGGATTGGCTGTGGGCGGCAGCGGAAGATGCCGGCGTGCCAATTGCGGTTCTGGCGACGAATTGCCTACCCGCCCTGGGCAAGATAGCCGAACGCCATCCCGGACTGCGATTGACCATCGATCATATGGGCGGTCGCGGCGGCACGACGACCCTGAAAGATCACGAGGCCATGACCCATATGCCAGAGCTGCTGGCCCTGGCGAAATATCCCAACGTGGCGGTCAAGGCGACGGGCGCGCCCGGCTATTCCACCGAAGGCTTTCCATTTCCGATCATGCACACCTATCTGCGAAAAATCTATGACGCTTTCGGGCCGGAGCGTATGTTCTGGGGCACGGACATTACCAAGATGCCCTGTTCCTGGCAGCAATGTGTTGAGATGTTTACGGTCGAAATGCCCTGGCTCAACGAGCAGGACAAACAACTGATCATGGGCGATGCCATTTGTGATTGGTGGGGCTGGGACCGGTCGGTTTGAGATGAGAGCGGTTGAAGTACTAAGCATCCAACGGATCAGCGCCGATGAGCGCGCCATGATCGAAGCGGTGGATCCAGGCATCAAGTTGACCGACGCCGGTGGCTGGTTCGACGGCGAATTTCGCGACACCTGGCCGGCATTCACCTCTGAACGATATCTTGCCCCGGATGCCAATGGTCAGGGCAGTCGCGGGGAACGCGACCATCTTTTGGCGGGGGCGGAGGTTATTCTGGGAGGCTGGCCCTTTCCCTTGGATTTGCGTGCCCGTGCAACAAAGTTGAAGTGGTTTCATCAACGCCCCGCAGGAGCATCCAATTTGCTGCGCGGTGATATTTGGGGCAGCGATGTTGTGGTGACGACGTCACGGGGATCCGGCAACACATTGGCCATGGCCGAATACGCCCTGGCCGGAATTCTGCATTTTGCCAAGGGCCTGCCCCAGGCAGCGGTGGATCAAGACGCTGGGAATTTCAGTCATCGGGCCTACAAGCCCCTCCAGATCCATGGCAAAACCGCCCTGGTCGTTGGTGCGGGAGGCATTGGGCAGGATGTTGGCAAACTATGCGCGGCCCTTGGCATGCAAGTTGTCGGCACCCGTGGCACCCCGCAGGGCGATGCGCCTCTGCCTGAGGGGTTTTCATTCATCGGTGGGCCTGATGATCTTGATCGCCTGTTGCCAGACGCCGATTTCGTGATCATCTGTTGCCAATGGACACCGCAGACAACGGATCTTTTCAACGCAGAACGCTTTGCGCTGATGAAGCCGGGTTCTGTGCTGGTCAATGTCGCGCGGGGAGAGATTGTTGATGAGGCCGCGTTGGTTGCGGCGTTGCGGGAAGATCATCTGCGCGGCGTAGCGTTAGATGTCTATGTCGGTGAGTTTGAGAACGATCCGTTGGCACAGCTTTGGTCGGACCCGCGCGTATTGATCACACCCCATATCTCCGGCGGCAGTGATGAGAACCGGCACCGCGCCGTCGAAGTGTTTTGTGAGAACCTATTCGCCTATCTTGCCGGGCAGCCTCTGATGAATGTCATAGATTGGGAACGGGGCTATTAGTCTTCGCTCAAGATAATTTCGACCAATTCGTCAGGCGCGCTTAACATCGGATAGTGCCCGGTGTCGAGTTCGTGCCAGCGCGCGCCCAAAGCATCGGCGCAGCGGCGTTGATGGGCTTCCCCTGGGTTGGGGGCCTGGCGGCAATAGATGACATCGGCGTTCCAATCCTGGGACCAAAAAGTCTCAAGCTCCACCGCCTTTCTATGGGCGGCGATGGGATGCAACGTACAGCGTTCCACGGCCCAGGCCCGTAATTCAGGATCTAAACTGGCAAACAAGCGCCCCTCCGCGTCCTCGCGCGTGGGACCCAACGCCAATTCATGGACGATTGAAGATGGCTGGCTGACAAAATCGGTGACTTTTTCCCCGTGTTGCAAGGCAAGGGCATCAGCAAACACCAGGCGGCGAACCCGCGCCGGGTTGATTTCCGCCACCTTGGCCATGACCATGCCGCCGCTGGAGGTGCCGACCAGAACTACGTCGGAGAGGTTCTCGTACAACAACAACTGCGCGACTTCCGCTGCCTGGGTCTCGACCGTAATGCCGGGGCGCAAGCTGCCCGCACGTTCGGCACAACCGTCCAGGGTTGGGGCTAGGACCTGATGGCCCTGGGCGCGCAGACGGTCGGCCACGGGCTGCCAGATCCAGCCGCCTTGATAAGAGCCATGTATGAGTACGAACGTCGTCATTCCGATCCTCCACAATACGTCGTTGGAAATTGATATTCATCGAATCTTGCAGAAATGCGCACTTTTCGACAGAATAGGGCCTCTCCCACGAACCTTAGGTTATAGGTTCGCCTTCCATTGTCAAAAGTTCTGCGTGAGGTTTCCAACATGTCTGCCAATTCGAACACCGTAAACAACCGTACCCCAGACGCCGAAGTTACTTTTGACGCCGTGGTGGTCGGTGCAGGCTTTGCCGGTATGTACATGCTGCATCGTCTGCGCGGCATGGGTTTGACCGCGCGGGTCTTTGAAGCAGGCGATGGTGTTGGCGGCACTTGGTATTGGAACCGCTATCCCGGTGCACGCTGCGATATCATGAGCATGCAATATTCCTATTCCTTCTCCGACGAACTGGATCAGGAATGGAACTGGTCGGAAAAATATTCGCCCCAGCCTGATATCCTCAGCTATGCCAACCATGTGGCGGACCGCTTTGATCTGCGCAAGGACATTCAGTTTGAAACCCGCGTGACCGCCGCCACCTTTGATGAAACGGCCAGGCGTTGGTTGATTGAAACGGATCAGGGTGATCAAGTCAGTGCGCAGTTCTGTATTATGGCCGTAGGTTGTCTGTCGAGCGCGAACCTGCCCCCCTTTGAAGGTATGGATGATTTCGACGGACCCATCTATCACACGGGCCATTGGCCCCATGAAGATGTGGATTTCAAAGACAAAAAGGTCGCTGTAATCGGCACCGGATCATCGGCTATCCAATCCATTCCGGTTTTTGCCGACCAGGCATCTCAGCTGACTGTGTTCCAACGCACCCCGAACTATTCCGTTCCGGCCTATAACGAGAAGATGGACCCCGATGAAGAGCGGGAGATCAAGGCAGGCTATCCGGAACTGCGAAAAAAGATGCGGGCGCGGCCAACGGGGTTCTATTTTGAATTCAACGCGCAACCGGCATTGGAGGCGACGGCGGAGGAGCGGGAAGCCCAATACGAAACATTCTGGGCCCGTGGTGGTCTGCCGTTCCTAGGCTCGTATGGTGATCTGTTGTTCGAACGGGAAGCGAATGACACCATCGCAGCGTTCGGGCGGAGGAAAATACGTGAGATCGTGAAAGACCCTGCAACGGCCGATCTGCTTTGCCCCAAAGATGTCTTCGGCGGCAAGCGCCTGTGCGTCGATAGCGGCTATTTTGAGACCTATAATTTGCCCCATGTATCACTGGTTGATGTCTCGGAAAAGCCTATCGAACGCTTTACCAAGAACGGCGTTGTTGCCAATGGTATCGAATACGAGGCGGAAGTGGTTGTGTGTGCCACAGGCTTTGCCGCCATGACCGGGTCATTCGATAACATCAAGATCACCGGTCGGGACGGCCTGGCCTTGACCAAAAAATGGGAAGCCGGGCCACGGACCTACCTAGGCGTGTCGTCCGCAGGCTTTCCAAACTTGTTTATGATTACAGGCCCTGGCAGCCCCTCAGTGCTGGCCAGCATGATCCAGGCCATCGAACAGCATGTGGATTGGATGGCTGATTGCATCGGCCATATGCGCGACATCGGTGCCCAAACCATCGAGGCAACCGTGAAGTATGAAGATGACTGGGTGGAACATGTGAACGACGTGGCGAAAATCTCGCTCCGCTCCACCGCGAGCTCCTGGTACCTCGGTGCCAATATGCCGGGTCGGCCACGGGTCTTTATGCCCTACATCGGTGGCTTTCCCATCTATGTGGACAAGTGCAACCAGGTCATGACCAAAGGCTATGAAGGCTTCGTTCTGGACGGCACCAAAAACAGCGACGAGGAACCGAAATATCGCCTAACCGAACGCTGGCGTGTGCCGGTGGACATGGATGTCATATCCCCCGCCGCCATCGCCGCCAAGCGTGTGCCCATCGTTTGATGGGGTCGCTGCGACGGACCTTTTTTCTGGAAGCCTGGTCGACAGCCAGGTAACCATGCGCCGTTCTGATTGGCAGCGAGATGCAATACATCAACGTCCGCCTTTCATCCCTAAGCAGACATTCGATGAAACGGTAAATGAGTCCGTTTTGCGCCGATTTTGTTGAAGAAGTCGGCGTTGGCGGCGCTTGTGCTGCGCTGGC